>JAIOJM010000053.1 GCA_019911785.1 Sulfuricella sp.
GGGTGGGGGTGGGAAGTTTCGCGTGAGAATCAGCATCTGAACCCCTCATCCCAACCTTCTCCCCAACGGGGAGAAGGGGCAAACGTAAAAGGCGCTTGTTTTGATTGGCTTGTTTTGACATGACCCAAATCGACTTCTACACTCACGCCGCCGACAAATACCACACCGCTTGCGTGCTCTGCGCCAAGGCCGTGGAGCGCGGGTTGCGGGTCATGGTCTTTACTCCCGACGCCGCAACCACGGAAAGAATGGACAGGCTGCTGTGGAGCACGCCTGCCGTCGGTTTCATCCCCCATTGCCGCGCCTCGGATAGCCTTGCTCCGGTCACCCCGGTCATCGTTGACCATAATGCCGACACGCTGGCGCACGACGACATCCTGCTCAATCTACACACCGAGCAGCCCCTGTTCTTCAGCCGCTTCCACCGGCTGATCGAAATCGTCGGCACGGAAGAAAACGACCGCGCCGCTGCACGCGAGCGCTTCCGCTTCTATCGAGACCGCGGCTACGAAATTCATTCCCATGACATTGGAAACAAGGCCAGATAAATGGATCCCGCCAACAGCGAGCCCGACATACTCGGAAAAATAGATGCCCTGCTCACCCGGCATCGCACCGGTGCGCCCACTCAGCAAGATCTCGCGTCGGCCGAGGCACAAGCTGCCCGGGCGTCGATTCCCGTCCTGACAGAAATCATTACCGATGACAGCACCATCCCGGTTCTGACTGAAGCCACCCCCGCCACGGGGGAAAACCAAGCCGCTACAGCCGGCAAGGGAAAGCTTCCGCCCATCATCGAGGTCGCCGCAAGTGAACCAGCCAGCACAGGCGACCCGGTCGCGGCCATCTCTCATGACGAAGCAGCCCTGCGCCAAATCGAGGAATTCATGGTGCAGGAACTGGAAAATCGCATTGCGCTGGAATTCACCGCCACCCTGGACCGCGCCCTGAACGAGTTGCTCGACCATTCACGCGAACATATCCGGCTTGCCGTGCGTGTAGCGCTCAAACAGCGGCCCGGCACCCCAGACGAAGGCCCGGAACAGCCCTGACCGCCGGTCCGCTTCGACGGGGAAAACAGGTATAATTGCCGCCTTTCCCGCTACTCCAAGAAATTCCAAACCATGGAACTCGCCAAAAGTTTTGAACCCGCCGCCATCGAGGCACACTGGTACCCGCTGTGGGAATCCCGCGGCTATTTCAAGCCTGCCCAGAGCAACGTCGAAGGGGCCGCCACCGAGGCCGGCAAGCCCGCCTACTGCATCATGCTGCCGCCGCCCAACGTCACCGGCACGCTGCACATGGGCCACGCCTTCCAGGACACCCTGATGGACACCCTGGTTCGCTACCACCGGATGAAGGGCGAAAACACTCTGTGGCAGCCGGGCACCGATCACGCAGGAATCGCCACCCAGATCGTGGTGGAGCGCCAGCTGGATGCACAAGGCATCTCGCGCCACGATCTCGGCCGCGAGGAATTCCTCAAGCGGGTGTGGGCCTGGAAGGAAGAATCCGGCTCCACCATCACCCGCCAGATGCGCCGCCTCGGCGCCTCCTGCGACTGGTCGCGCGAGCGCTTCACCATGGACGAAGGGCTTTCCAAGGCGGTGACCGAGGTCTTCGTCACCCTCCACAGCCAGGGCCTGATCTACCGCGGCAAACGCCTGGTCAACTGGGATCCGGTGCTGCTGACCGCGGTTTCCGACCTGGAAGTGGTTTCGGAAGAAGAAGACGGCTTCATGTGGCATATCCGCTACCCGGTCGAGGGCAGCAACGAAGCGCTGGTCGTCGCCACCACCCGCCCGGAAACCATGCTCGGCGACATGGCCGTGGCGGTGCATCCGGACGATGAACGCTACAAGCACCTGGTCGGCAAGCATGTGCGTCTGCCTCTGTGCGAAAGAACTATACCGATCATCGCCGACGACTATGTCGATCCGGCCTTCGGCACCGGCTGCGTCAAGATCACCCCGGCACACGACTTCAACGACTACCAGGTGGGCCTGCGCCACCATCTGGAACCGCTCAGCATCCTCACCCTCGACGCCAGGATCAACGATCTGGCGCCGTCCGAATACCAGGGGCTGGACCGCTACGAGGCGCGCAGGAAAATCATCGCCGACCTCGAAGCCCAGGGGCTGCTGGTCGAGACCAAGCCGCACAAGCTGATGGTGCCCAGAGGCGACCGCACCCACAGCGTGATCGAACCTCTGCTCACCGACCAGTGGTATGTGGCGATGGAAGGCCTCGCCCAGCGTGGCCTGGAAGTGGTCGCCAACGGCGAAGTGAAATTCGTGCCGGAAAACTGGACCCACGTCTACAACCAGTGGCTGGAGAACATCCAGGACTGGTGCATCTCCCGCCAACTGTGGTGGGGCCACCGCATCCCGGCATGGTACGACGAGGACGGTAATTTCTATGTCGCACGCAACCTGGAAGAGGCGCAGAAACAGGCCGGCCCGGACAAGCCTCTCCGCCAGGACGAAGATGTGCTCGACACCTGGTTCTCCTCCGCACTGTGGCCGTTCTCGACCCTGGGCTGGCCGGAAAAAACGCCGGAACTTGCGACCTTCCTGCCCACCAGCGTGCTGGTCACGGGTTTTGACATCATCTTCTTCTGGGTCGCCCGGATGGTCATGATGTCGGAACACTTCACCGGCCAGGTGCCGTTCAGGGAAGTCTACGTGCACGGGCTGGTGCGCGACATCCACGGCAACAAGATGAGCAAGTCCAAGGGCAACGTGATCGACCCGATCGACCTGATCGACGGCATCGCCCTGGAAGCACTGGTCGCCAAGCGCCAGACTGGCCTGATGAACCCGAAGCAGGCGGAATCCATCGCCAAGCAGACGCGCAAGGATTACCCGGACGGCTTCCCCGCCTTCGGCACCGATGCGATCCGCTTCACCTTTGCCAGCCTCGCCAGCCACGGCCGCGACATCAAGTTCGACCTGCAACGCTGCGACGGCTACCGCAACTTCTGCAACAAACTGTGGAACGCCACCCGCTTCGTGCTGATGAACACCGAAGGCAAGGACTGCGGCCAGGACGAGTCGCTCCCCCTGGAATTCTCGGACGTGGACAAATGGATCATCAGCCGCCTGCAACAGGCCGAGAAGGAAGTCGCCGAGGCTTTCGACAGCTACCGCTTCGACATGGCAGCGCGCGCCATCTACGAATTCGTCTGGGACGAATATTGCGACTGGTACGTGGAACTGGCCAAGGTTCAGATCGCCAGCGGCAACGAAGCACAACAACGTGCCACGCGCCGCACCCTGGTGCGGGTGCTGGAAACCACGCTGCGCCTCGCCCACCCGATCATTCCCTTCATCACCGAAGAGCTGTGGCAGAAGGTCGCCCCGCTGGCGGGCAAAAGCGGCGAAAGCATCATGCTGCAACCCTATCCCGAGGCTGTCCCGAGCCGGGTCGATGCAACTGCCGCCGGACGCATCGCCCAGCTCAAGGAAATCATCAACGCCTGTCGCACGCTGCGCGGCGAGATGAACCTCTCCCCGGCACTCAAGGTTCCGCTGATCGCACTCGGCGACATCTCCACCCTGGCCCCCTACATCCAGGCGCTGGCGAAGATTTCCGAAGTGGCTGTCGTACAGGGTGAGCTGCCGGCAGCTGATGCGCCCGTGGCGGTGGTCGGCGACATCCGCCTGATGCTCAAGATCGAAGTGGACAAGGAAGCCGAGCAGGCACGGCTAGCCAAGGAAGTTGCCCGGCTTGAAGGGGAAATCACCAAGGCACAGGCCAAGCTCGGCAACGAGAGCTTCGTCGCCCGGGCTCCTGCAGCTGTGGTTGCGCAGGAAAAAGAACGGCTGGAGAACTTCGGCGCCACGCTGGAAAAACTTAAGGCGCAACTCTCCAAACTCGGGTAGGAAGCTGCCTGGCATCATGATTCCTTCCCCCTCTCTGGCCTAAGCCGGCAGAGCCGGAACCCCAATGGGGGGATGAGTGATGATCGAAGGTTTTCATTGCCCATTCCTCATCACCCATTACCGTAGGGCCCCTTTCAACCCCGAATCCTCGTTGTTTAATCTGCGGACAGCTACTTTTCCAGGATCAATATGCTATTTTTAAATGGTCGCAGCCTGGAAGATACTGAATAGGGAGTACAACAAATGACTTATGTCGTGACTGAAAACTGCATCCTCTGCAAGTACACCGACTGTGCGGTTGTTTGTCCGGTGGACTGCTTTCACGAGGGGCCTAATTTTCTGGTGATCGATCCGGATGAATGCATCGATTGCGACGTATGCGTGCCGGAGTGTCCGGCTGAAGCGATCTTTCCCGAGGCGGACCTGCCGCCGGGACAGGAGAAGTTTCTCGAAATCAACGCGAAACTGGCAAAAACCTGGCCTGCCATCACCTCGAAAAAAGACCCTCTTCCCGATGCGGATAAATGGAAGGGTGTTGAGGGGAAGCTGCAATATCTGGAGAAATGACCCCGTGAGTGGATGTCTGCTCCTGGTGCTTTAGCGTGTGGCATCTGACGCAGACCTCCCCATTCGGTTCCACATTGGAGTCAACGAGATGAGCAAGACGACCACCCGATCCAGCAATCCCGATTTCGACAGCCTGGTTCCCAACACCCCCTTCACCCGCCGTGCCTTCGTCATTACCATGCTGGGCGTGGGTTTCGCCCTCGCCACCCAGCCGGTCATGGCCCAGACCGTGATCAAGACCGGCACCGACGGCCTGATTGCGGGAGAAATCAAGGTTCCCGTCAGCGATGGCGAAATGGTCGCTTATCGTGCGCAACCTGACAAAGGCGCCGATTTTCCTGCCATCCTGGTGGTTTCCGAGATCTTCGGCGTCCACGAGCATATCGCCGACATCTGCCGGCGGCTGGCCAAGCTCGGCTACCTGGCCATCGCCCCGGAACTGTTCGCGCGCCATGGCGATCCGCGCAAGATCAGCAGCATCCAGGAAATCCTCGACAACATCGTCGCCAAGGTGCCTGACGCACAGGTCATGAGCGACCTCGATGCCTGCGAGGCATGGGCCAGGGCCCATGGCGGTGATACTTCACGCCTGGCGGTAACCGGCTTCTGCTGGGGTGGCCGCATCACCTGGCTCTACGCTGCCCACAACCCCCGCCTCAAGGCCGCCGTGGCCTGGTACGGCCGGATTGACGGGGTGGGAAGCGAGCTTACGCCGAAATATCCGCTCGATCTGGCGGCACAGCTGAAGGCGCCGGTACTCGGGCTTTATGGCGGCCAGGATCATGGCATCCCGCTGGACGATGTGGAGGACATGCGCACTGCCATCAAGAAGGCCGGCGGCAAGTCCGAGATTCATGTCTATCCCGACGCGCCCCATGCCTTCCACGCCGATTACCGGCCCAGCTACCGCAAGGATGCCGCCGAGGACGGATGGAAGCGTATGCAGGCATGGCTGAAGAAAAACGGGGTGTAATTCGAATACTCTCGGATTTCACTATGCGGAGCGTTGAAACGGGGGTGCCGAGATGGCGAAGAAATCCTTTCCCTTGTCCAAGGTCTACGGCCTGCTCGAACCCGGGCCGGTCGTGCTGGTCACGACCGCCGGCAAGGAGCGGGCGAACATCATGACCCAGTCGTGGCACACCATGATCGAATTCGAGCCGCCGCTCGTGGGTTGCGTGATCAGCAACCGGAACTACTCGTTCGACATCCTGAAGACCACCGGGGAATGCGTGATCAACATCCCGACGGTGGAGCTGGCGGAAAAGGTGGTAGGCTGCGGCAACACCTCCGGGCGAGACGTCGACAAGTTCAAGGACTTTGGCCTCACGCCGGTGGCCGCCTCGTGCGTCAAGGCGCCCCTCATCGACGAATGCTATGCCAGCCTTGAATGCAAGGTCGTCGATGGGAAGATGGTGACCCAATACAACTTCTTCATCCTTGAGGTGCTCAAGGCGTGGATAGACCCGTCGATGAAACATCCGCGGACGATTCACCATCTCGGAAAAGGCGCGTTCATGGTCGCCGGCGAGACGATCAAGCTGCCCTCCAAAATGAAATAAACCTAAGAACCGCTATCATCCAGGCTCATCGAAAGAACAATCCATGCAAATCTGGGTCGATGCCGATGCCTGCCCCGGCGTCATCAAGGAAATCCTGTTTCGCGCCGCCGAACGACCGCAAAGCCTTCGCCAGCCAACTGGACCGCTTCCTGGCCAGGAACCGCAAGTAGCCGTCACACCTCAAAACCGCTATGTGAGTAATTTCCCGGCAATGAATTTTTGAAATTCATGATGCTCAATTTTCCACGCCACTTTCCGAATTGCTGATTTTTTATGGTGCGCGCAAAGGTAGCGTATGCACCAACACAGGGCAATTACAATGTAAATTAACTAATAACATTATGTAATAATTGGTTTTTTACTAATGGCATAGTTCATGCTTTTACTGTGTGTAACACTATTTCACACAGAGGAAAGCAAATGAACCAAGGTTTCTGGAAATCCGGTCACACGCCCACATTGCTGTCGGCATTCCTGTACTTCGACATCGCCTTCATGGTCTGGGTCATGCTGGGGCCGCTTGCGGTACAGATAGCCCAGGATCTCCATCTCACCCCAGCGCAGAAAGGAATGATGGTGGCGACGCCGGTCCTGGCGGGCGCCTTGCTGCGTATGCTGATGGGGATGCTGGTGGATCATCTCAAGCCGAAAAAAGCCGGGCTGATCGGCCAGCTGATCGTGATTTCTGCTTTAACCACCGCCTGGCTGCACGGCATCGAAAATTTCCGGCAGGTTCTGATGCTGGGCGTGTCACTTGGTTTTGCCGGTGCAGCGTTTGCCGTGGCGCTACCCCTCGCCTCTCGATGGTACCCGCCGCAGCACCAGGGCACGGCTCTGGGCATAGCCGGTGCGGGAAATTCAGGTACGGTGTTTGCCGCCCTGTTGGCTCCCACACTGGCGGTGGCATTCGGCTGGACCAATGTGTTCGGCTTCGCACTGATTCCGCTGTGCGTAGCGCTGCTGGTGTATATGATTTTCGCCAAGGACGCGCCGGAATGCCCCGCGCCTAAATCCCTGCACCAGTATCTGAATGTGCTGAAGGACAAGGATGCCTGGTGGTTCATGTTTTTTTATTCGGTGACCTTCGGCGGGTTTGTCGGCCTGGCGAGCAGCCTGACCATTTATTTCAACGACCAGTACGGCATGAGCCCGGTTCATGCCGGTTATTTCACCGCTGCCAGCGTGTTCGCCGGTTCCCTGGTACGCCCCATGGGCGGCGCGCTGGCTGATCGCGTCGGCGGCATCCGCACGCTGCTGGTCATGTATTCGTTCGCAGCCCTGTTCCTGGTCATCATCAGCTTGGGCATGCCAACCGCCGAACTGGCGCTGCTGGTCTTCATTCTAGCGATGGTCAGCCTGGGTTTCGGCAACGGCGCGGTGTTCCAACTGGTGCCCCAACGTTTCCGCAAGGAAATCGGCGTGATGACCGGGCTGGTGGGCATGGCCGGAGGCGTGGGTGGATTTTATCTGGCAGCCAGCCTGGGGATTATCAAGGGATCGACCGGAAGCTACCAGATGGGCTTCCTGATCTTCGCGGGGCTGGCCCTGCTTGCCCTGGTGGGACTGTTCTCGGTGAAAACCCGCTGGCGCACCACCTGGGGCGCGGCGGCGGTAGCCGGTGCAAGGGTGTAAACTGATTTCCCCATGACGCTCGACCTACGCATCGGCTATTCCACTGAAACCGGCCCTCGGCAACGGAACGAGGACTTCGGCGGTTTCGTCGCGCCAGATGCAGATATCAGTGCCGTCAAGGGTTGCCTCGTGGCTTTGGCCGATGGCGTTTCGGGCGGGACACACGGGCGCGAAGCGGCGGAATCCGCGGTGCGCAATTTGCTGGGAGATTATTACGCCACACCGGATACCTGGGAAACCACCCACGCCCTGAATACCATCCTGCAAAGCATCAACCGCTGGCTGAATGGCCAGACCGCCTCCCGCCGCGAGGTAGGCGGCATGGCCTGCACACTTTCGGCCCTGGTTTTCAGGGGGCGTCGCTACACGCTGGTGCATGTCGGAGATACGCGGATATACCGGCTGCGTGACCGGCGGTTCGAACAGCTCACTATCGATCATGTCTGGGAAACGCCGGGCATGGAGCATGTGCTTAAACGCGCGATGGGGCTGGACCGCCATCTGGCGCTGGACTTTGCCGAGGGCGAACTGGTTCCGGGGGATCTGTTCCTGATCGTCTGCGATGGCGTCTGGCAGCCGCTGGGGCAGATGGAACTGCATCGCCTGCTGGAGCTCCATAACGAACCGGAGTCGGCCGCCCGCGCTTTGGTGCGCGAAGCACTACAAAAGGGTGGACAGGATAATGCCAGCGCGCTGGTGGTGCGTGTTGTCGCCGTGGACGAAGCGGGAAGCCCCGCGGAATTGCGGGCTTCGCGTCATCTGCCCTTGCCGGGCAAGCTTGCGCCCGGCGCGCGGCTGGATGAATTCCTGATCGACTCGATCCTGTACGAATCGCGCGAGTCCCTGCTTTACAAGGCGCGGCGGATTGACAACGGACAGGCCTGGCTGCTCAAGACCTTGCAGCCCCGCCTCGAAGGGGACGTGCAATTGGCCGAGCGTTTGCTCATGGAAGAGTGGATGCTGAAACGGGTGCAGTCTCATTATTTGCCCCAGGTACTGCCGTTACCGGAGCGCAATTTTCTCTATTTCGCCCTGAGCTACCATGAGGGCGCCACCCTCCAGGCCAATCTGGATGCCGGCCAGCATTTCTCGTCCAGTGAGGTAACGACCCTGGGCATACGCCTGCTCAAGGGCTTGGGCGCCCTGCACCGGCTGGACGTGGTGCATCGGGACATCAAACCGGCCAACCTGCACCTGGACACCGAAGGCAAACTGCGCATCCTCGATCTGGGCGTGGCGCGCTGTCCGGCGTGCAGTCTGGGCGACAGCCTGGACAGGCCGGGCACGCCCAGCTACATGGCGCCCGAACTGTTTTCTGACACGGAAGATTCCGTGGCCTCCGACCTGTACGCCGTCGGGGTGACCCTGTATCACCTCCTGACCCGGAAATATCCTTATGGCGAGATCGAACCCTTTCAGCATCCGCGTTTCACGGTTCCCGCGCCCCCAACCCGCTATCGCCCGGATATTCCGGTCTGGCTGGAAAATGCCATTCTCAAAGCTTGCGCGCGCAAACCTGAAGAACGCTTCGAAACGGCCGAGGAATTTCTGCTCGAGCTGGAACGGGGCGAAACCGCACGCCTCGGCCGTCCCCGCGCCAAGCCGCTGGTGGAACGCGATCCGACTGCCTTCTGGCAGGCGCTGGCGATCATTTCATTCATCCTCAATCTGCTGTTGATTTACGTGCTTGTAGTAGGATAAACCCACCCCTGCCCTGCTTTTGTGCGTCGCGCTCCAATCTGGGGCGAACGATTCCCGACAAATCACACCGACAGATCACATCAACAAATCACATACCCTAACAAATCAGTAAGTTGCTTACTGGCACGATAGTTGCTAAAACTCCTGTCAAGGGCCACATATTGATGCGCCCACAATGAACCAGGGGCCTTTTAATGCAAAAACAGAAACTCATTCTCGTGGGTAACGGCATGGCCGGGATACGTGCTCTGGAAGAGTTATTGAAAATCGCGCCTGGCAGCCTGATAACTGGAGATATTTATGACTGACTGGCTAAAAATCTGTGCCCTGGATGAAATTCCGCAACCGGGTTCGCGCGTGGTCGAAGGCAAGCATGGCCGCATCGCCGTGTTCCGTACCGGCGGCGACGAAGTGTTTGCGCTCGAAGACCGTTGCCCGCACAAGGGTGGGCACCTGTCGCAGGGCATCGTGTGCGGAAAGCACGTGACCTGTCCGATGCACGGCTGGAACATCGCCTTGCAGGAAGGCAGGGCGCTGGCGCCGGACGAGGGCGGAGCCTCGACTTATCCGGCCAAGGTCGAAGCCGGCGTGGTGTTTATTCAAATTTGAACGAGGACTGGATCATGCAAAAAATGAAACTGATCATGGTCGGCAACGGCATGGCCGGAGTGCGTACCCTCGAGGAATTGCTGAAAATCTCCCCGGATCTTTACGACATCACGGTGTTCGGCGCCGAATCGCATGCCAATTACAACCGCATCATGCTGTCGCCGGTGCTGGCGGGCGAGCAGACTATCCAGGACATCATGCTGAAC
>JAIOJM010000054.1 GCA_019911785.1 Sulfuricella sp.
TTCCGGCGGCGTTGCGTTGGGGTTCGCTACGCTCACCGCCAACCTACATGGCTTTTATGATTATTTATCCAGTGCCAGCAGCCGCTTCCTGGCCTCGCCGAAATCGATGCTGCCGACATCCGCCTCGGACGTGGCGCCGAAACCGTAGCCCATCGGCGTGCGTTTTCCGGTCACGTAGCGGGCGGTACGGGCATCCAGCCACTTGCCGCTGCGGAAATCGGTGACCCAGATTTCCATTGCGGTATCGTTGCCCCAGGGCTGATCCTTGAGCCAGTGCACCGCGCAGCCGATGTCGTCGAACTTGTACACTTTTTTCTTTGGCCCGCCGCGCACCTGGACGGCGTAGTGCCGGTCGCTGACCGCCATGCTGCAGCGAACGCAGGTATCGCGGTCCCACTTGATCTCGACCGGGCCGGTTTCCGGCTCGCGCGAGCAGGCGGCAAGGAGCAATGCCATCGCGCCCAGCAGAAAAATCCTTGCCGACAGGCGCATCACTGCCCTGCGCTCCGTTCGGTTTCATCCAGGGAAATTTTGGTCAGCAGCCCGACATAGCGCGACAGCATGCCGAGGAAGCGCAGCCGATCCGGGCCGGCTATCATGCCTTCCCACTGAGTGCCGTCGCCGGCATCGCGGAAGCTCCAGCCCGTCAACGCCTTGGCGATGGCCGCCTCGGGACGGCGCAACGTCAGGCGGCAGGCCAGCTTGCCGGAAAGCGAGGCGTCATCCGCCACCCGGTCGTCCAGCACCACTTTGCCGCGATCCATCTCCAGCACGCGGTTGACCAGGGGCGCCACCTCATCCAGACGGTGGCTGGAAATCAGCATGGTTGTGTTTTGCAACCGCTCCGCCAGCAATTCGAAAAAAATGTGGCGGGCATCGGGATCGAGGTTGGCCGCCGGCTCGTCCATCACCAGGATGTTGGTGTCGCGCCCCATGGCAATGGAGATCAGGAGTTTCTGCTTCATGCCGCCGGACAGCTTGACGAAAGGCAAGCGGGCAATCTTGCCGAGATCGAGGCCGAGACGCTGGGCAACGTCTTCCATGCGTTTCCGCTCGCTGTTGCACAGTGAAGCGGCAAAGCCGACCAGCTGGCCGACGGGCATTTTCAGAGGGGGCGGCAACTGCGGCACGAAGCCGATCTTTTGCAACACCTTGGTGCGCTCGCGCCGTGGCACCAGCCCATTCACCGTGACCTCGCCAGCGTAGACGTACTCGCCAAGCAGACAGCGGATGAGGGTGGTTTTTCCGGCGCCGTTGGAGCCGACCAGCGCGATCCGTTCGCCGAGCTCGATCTTCAGATCGATATTGTCGAGAACCTGGTTGCGCTTGAAGGTTTTTGAAACGTGATTAAAATTAATCATTTTTAGTATTCTGCTTCAATTCCTACATTATCTTTCTCAGGCCCTTGATCTCGAATTTCAAGGCACCGCTTGGGCAGACATCGATGCACATGCCGCAGCGGGTGCAGTCCGCACCGATGTCCAACTGGGCGGTCGGCGCCCGACCCTTGATGACGCAGTCAAGCACGTGAGGCACCTCGCAGACCTTGCGGCATTCGCCTTCATGGTGGCAGTTGGCCAGCTTGTAGGTGACATGCAAGGGCGAGAACACGCCGACGATGCCGTAAGTCAGGCCGATCGGGCAGACGTAGCGGCACCAGGCGCGCCGCGAGTAGAATACCTCAAACAGCAGCAACAGCAACACCCACCCCAGCGCGAGCCCTGGACCGTAGATCAGCGCCCGGCTGACGATGCCGACTGGCGAAATGGTTTCGAACACGGTATAGCCGGTGATGATTGCCATCAGGCCGAACAACACCCAGAACACCGTGCGCACGCCGCGGTGGAAGGCATGGTCGGAAATCTTCTTTTTTTCCACCAGGTACACGTGCAACCGCTCTGCATTTTCCGCCAGGAAATGGTAGGGACAGGCCCAGGAACAGAAGGTGCGTCCGCCCACCAGCAGCCACAGGACGAAAACCGTACCGGTACCGATGAACAGGTTGACGATGATGTGCTTGTGCGCCAGCATCACCTGCAAGGCGGAGTTCAGGTCGATCAGGTGGAAGCCCAGCATGCGCGAGGCGGTCATCGCACCTTCCAGGATCTGGATGTCGAGCCAGAAGGACACCGTGAACAGCAGGTTGATTGCGAGCAGCGTGATCCAGCGCCGCTTTAGCCAGTAGGCTTTTTTCTGATGCGCACGGGCCTCCAGCCTGAGCGCGTCGAAATCCTGCTTCTCGCTTTTCTTGTAGAAATGAATTGTCTTGGCTTCTTCGGTGTAGTCGACGGGCCCCGGCTTGCGCGGCTCGCCGCCCAGCATCACCCGCACCGATTCCCAATATTTATTCGCCATCACGCACCCCACCCTTTGCGCGCATCCACCACGATTGCCGCAGGTTCCACCGGGCAAATCATTTCACACACGCCGCACCCCAGGCACGGCTCATGCACCGTCGGCGTCATGCGCTTGATGCCATTCTTGTCCACCACCTCTTGCAGCGAAATCGCGCCCTTGATCGGGCAGGTGCGCACGCACAGGTCGCACAACTCCAGATCGAAAGGATGATCCCGAAGAGGGATCGGCTTCCAGCGGTCCACCTCGATAAAGCGCATGGTGCCCTTGAAATCGGCGCCGCGCGCCTGCCCCTTGAAGCCCTTGCCCTGAACGGCGAGACAGGCATCGGGGCGCGCCAGGCGCGCCAGACCTGTGCGCTCCTTGAGGTTTAAAGTCGGTTCCGGATCCTTTTCCTTGGCCAACAGGATGGGCGGATTGGCCACCTTCATCTCGCTGCGCGTCGGCAAGAAGTCGGGTTTCAAGTAAACCAGCGAGCCGGTAGGACAGGCCAGAATGCACTGCACGGCGTCGCAGGAAAAATCGCAGGCCTGGCTGCGCGAATCGATATAAGGCACGCCGACACCGAAACCCTGATCGATGTCGTCAAGCTTGATCGCAGCCACCGGGCAAACCTGGACACACTGCCCGCACTTGATGCAGGAAGAAAGGAAATCCGACTCTTCCAGCGCCCCTGGTGGCCGCATGCGCACGCGCCACGCACTGGCCACCGG
>JAIOJM010000398.1 GCA_019911785.1 Sulfuricella sp.
GTCGCCGCTGTCGCTGCGCTTGGCGAACTTCTCGATTTTCGCCAGGTAGACCGAATCGTCGCGGGTCATGAAGCGCCCTTCGTTCTTGGCGCGTTCGAGGTGGAAATGACAGACGTAATTGGCGCGGCCCTTGAGCATCGCTATCGTCACCGGCACCTTCAGGGCATCGCGCATCGCCGGGATGTCGCGGAAGAAAAGCTGATCCTGCAGGGTCTTGGTGCCGGTGGAAATGATCACCTTGCCGCCGGCGAGCAGTGCCGGGGCCAGATAGGCATAGGTCTTGCCGGTGCCGGTGCCGGCTTCTGCCACCAGGATTTCGTGCTTTTCGATGGCGGCGGAAATGGTCCGCGCCATCTCAAGCTGCTGGCTGCGAACGCGGTAATCCTTGAAGGAGCGCGCCAGCACGCCGCCTTCGGCGAAAATGGAATCTAGATCAAGCATGAAGAACCAGGGTTTGCCAGACTTTGAGATGAGGTTGAGAACATAATTGTACCAGCAACGCCAGAGCCGCATCCCGGTTCTCAACCGCTGCCCGGCTTAGCGGTTCGCCCAGTTCGAAGCTTTCCCCGCGTACCGACAGCAGGAACGAGGGAGGAGCAGGCCTCTGGTAAACCTGCTCGAACACATGCAGCACCGCTTGCGGCGACATTTCGTGGGTGGTGTATCGGGCATCCTGCGCCGGCCTAAGAGGGGAAAACAGGAATGGCGCAGGGCAGGACACGCTGGCGTCGATGAACAGGACGAGATCGCGGCCTTCCAGATCCACCGCGTGCTCGACCTGGAGCTGGAAATCGGTGACCAGCTCGAATTCGGGCCACTCGGGATGCTGCGCCCGGCTCTCGGCAAGCAGATCGAGCAGCTGCGGCCCCAGGGCGTCGTCGCCTCGGCTCGGATTGCCGTAGGCGAAGATCAGCAGCGGCGCAGTCAAGCGTCGCACCGGCCGTCGGAGTTCTTGTTCAAGCGGTCGATCACCTTCCCCCCTGCGTCCACCAGCTCCACCTCCAGCGGCATCTTGCCCACGGCATGGGTAGCGCAGGACAGGCACGGGTCGAAGGCGCGGATCGCCACTTCGATGTAGTTGAGCAGGCCTTCGGTCAGTTTCTGGCCGTCCAGGTACTGCAGGGCCACTTGCCGCACCGCTTCGTTCATCGCCTGATTGTTGTGGGTGGTGGAAACAATCAGGTTGGCTCGGACAATCAGCTCGTCCTCGTTGATGCGATAGTGGTGAATCAGCGTTCCGCGCGGCGCTTCGATCACGCCCACGCCACGCAGCGCCCGTTCGCCCCGGCTGACCAGGTCGCTGCCCAGCAAATCGTTGTCATGCAGCAGCTCCCGGATACCCTCGGCGCAGTGCAGCATCTCGATCATGCGCGCCCAGTGGTAGGCCAGCTGGGACTGGGTGGCGCTGCCGCCGCCGAATGCCTTGAAAGTCTTCCTTTCGGTCTCGGCCAGCGGCGTCGGGATGAAGTCGCAATTGTTGATCCGGGCGAGCGGGCCGACCCGGTACCAGCCCTCTTCCCTGCCTCTCGACCGGATGAAGGGGAATTTCATGTAGGACCAGGGTTTCACTTCCTCGTGGACATAATCCCAGTAACAGCTGTAATCCAGATGGTCGAATATCGTCTGGCCGTGCTCGTCCCTGGCCCTCAATCCGCCGTGGTAAATATCCAGGGCGCCGTCGTCCCGCACCAGGCTCATGAAGCAGGATTTAAAGTAGCCGAAACCGTTGTGGAAATCCGCCTGGCCGCAGTAGATCTTCTTGATCAGCTCCACCGCATCCCGGCTCCAGGCAACCATCTGGTCGATGTCCTTCAGGAGGGAATCCCGCTCCTCCATCGACAGATTCTTGTTCACTCCCCCGGGGATCGCCCCGGTGCCGTGTATCCGCTTGCCGGACGTGAGCCGGATCACCTCCTGCCCGTACTTGCGCAGGGCTATGCCCTGCCGGGCGACATCCGGATAGACGGCGGCCACGCCGACGATGTTGCGCCTGGCCACGTCGCTGTCGAAGCCGAACAGCAGGTCGGGCGAGGCCAGATAATAAAAATGCAGCGCATGGGACTGGAGCACCTGGCCCAGGTGCATCAGGCGGCGCAGCTTCTCGGCGCTAGGCGTCAACTGCGCGCCTACGATCATGTCCATCGCCTTGGCAGCCCCCAGGTTATGGCTCACCGGGCAGATGCCGCACAGGCGCTGCACGATCACCGGCACTTCCCAGTAGGGCCGACCCTGGATGAATTTCTCGAAGCCGCGGAATTCGACGATATGGAACCGCGCCTGGTGCACGCGGTTGTCTTCGTCGAGCAGGAGGGTGACCTTGCCGTGGCCTTCCACCCGGGAGACCGGCTCGATCACTACGCGCTTGAGTCCTTCGGGATTGGGTGCAGTTTCCAGTTCAAAAGTCATAGTTTTTTTCCAGGTCAGGGGCTAGGGGTCAGGGGCTAGGGACTAGGGGTTGGATATTTTCTAGCCCCTGACCCCTGATCCCTAGCCCCTGACCCTAATCAAAATGCAGTTGCTCATAATCCAGCTTCGGCTCCCGGCCGTTCAGCAGGTCGGTCAGGAACTTCCAGATCGCGTCGCCCGACGGTGGGCAGCCGGGCAGGAAGTAGTCCACCTTCACCACCTCGTAGACCGGGTGCACCTTGTCGAACGGCAGGGGCAGTTCGGGGTCGTTGGGCACTTGGCCGCACTCCAGCCCGCCCTCGTAGCAGTACACTTCCTGGAAGCAGTCCCACAGGTCGATGTTGTTGCGCATCGCGGGAACGCCGCCGTTGATGGCGCATGCGCCGATCGCCACCAGAACCTTGCAGTTCTTGCGGAACTCCTTGAGCACGTGAACATTTTCGGCATTGCACACGCCCCCTTCGACGATGCCGATGTCGCACGGGCCGCAGTGCTTGATGTCGGTCAACGGAGTGCGGTCGAACTCGACCAGCTCGATCAGGCCGAGCAAGCGCTCGTCGATGTCGAGGAGCGACATGTGGCAGCCGAAGCAGCCCGCCAGGGAGCAGGTGGCAATTCGAATCTTTTTAGCGTCGCCAGCAGGCGACACAGCCTCCCCCTCGCCCGCTGGCGGGAGAGGGATGGGGTGAGGGCCACGACCGCTTTGCTCACTCATGGCCGCCTCCGGTCTGCACGTCCTTGATGGTGAGGTGGTCGAAAACACGCTGGCCGATCGGCACGGCGAAGCCGCGCCGCTTGACCAGGATCGCCCCGGTCGGGCAAACGCTCACGGCCTTGTCGGTGACGGCGAGATCGGTATCGCCCAGCAGGCCGCTCGCCGAATTGACGGCCAGAACGGTTTTAATCCCGCGCCCGGAAAGGCCGAACACATTCTTGCCGTCCACCTCGCGGCTGGCTCGCACGCAGAGTTCGCAATAGATGCAGCGGTTGCGGTCAAGCATCACGTCGGGATGGGAAGCGTCCGCCTCGCGTTGCGGGTAGAAGTGGTTGTAGTGCGGGCTCATCATGCCGAGATAGTAGGCGACGGCCTGGAGCTGGCAGTTGCCGCTTTTCTCGCAAGCCGGGCAGAGGTGATTGCCCTCGACGAACAGCATTTGCGTGAGTGCCAGCCGTTCCGCATTCAGCTCCGCGATGTCGCTCAACACCTGCTGGCCTTCCGCCGCAGGCATGGTGCAGGATGCGACATTGCGCCCGTTGACGTTGACGGTGCACAGCTTGCAACTGCCGTGGGGCTTGAATTCCGGGTTATGGCACAGGTGCGGAATGTAGACACCGGCCCCCAGCGCCGCGTCCATGATGGTCTGGCCCTCCTGAAACGGCACGCTTAGGCCGTCGATGGTGATGCTCTTGCTCATAAATGCGCCCAATCGTCGTCGCGGCCGGTAATCTTGCGCGCGGTTTCCAGCGCGCCGTCGAGGTCGAAAGCCGGCTCGAAGGCCAGCGCCTTGAGTTTGCGCTCGTAGACGTCGGGAAACTTTTCCAGGCTGTCCAGCACCGGGTTGGCGGCGCTGCTGCCCAGCCCGCAATGGCTCATGGTTTTGAGAATATGGCCGAGGCTTTTCATCTCCTCCAGGTCTGAGGCGGTGCCGTGCCCGCTCGCGATCTTCTCCATGATCTTCTTCTGCAGTTCGGTGCCGACCCGGCACGGCGTGCAGAACCCGCAGCTCTCGTGGGCGAAGAAATGCACGAAGTTCCGCGCGGTTTGAAACAGGTCGCGCTTGCGCTGAAACACCATGAAAGCGCCCGCCGTGGGCAAATCCTCGAAGGCGATTCTGCGGTCGAATTCCTTCCATGAAATCATTGTGCCGGAAGGCCCGCTCACCTGGACCGCATAAGGCTCCCTGGCGCCGCAATCGGCGAGGATCTGGCTAACCGTGACGCCGAACGGGTATTCGTAGATGCCGGGGCTCGCGCAATCGCCTGAAATCGAAAGCAGCTTGGTACCGGTCGACTGCGCCGTACCCATCGCGGCGAACCAGGCGCCACCCCGCTCCGCGATTTTCGCCGCACAGGCGAAGGTT
>JAIOJM010000399.1 GCA_019911785.1 Sulfuricella sp.
TTAAACCGCGGCCGCCCCCGCCACGATTTCCGACAGTTCCTTGGTAATGGCAGCCTGACGGGTTTTGTTATAGATCAGCTTGAGCTCGTCAATCACGTTGCCGGCATTGTCCGAGGCCGCCTTCATCGCCACCATCCGGGAGCTCTGCTCGGAGGCAATGTTTTCCGCCACCGCCTGATAAATCAGGGTCTCGATGTAGCGCACCAGCAGCTCGTCGATGACCTGCTTCGCATCCGGCTCGTAGATATAGTCCCAGTGCCCGCTCGCGCTGCCCAGCGCTTCGCCGCTGATGGGCAGGAGCTGCTCCATCACCGGTTCCTGCTTCATGGTGTTGACGAAGCGGGTGAAGCAGATGTGCAGCGCGTCGATGCGGCCATCATTGTAAGCATCCAGCATCAACTTAACCGGCCCGATCAGCTTGTCCATGTGCGGCGTATCGCCCAGATGGGTCGCCTGTGACAGCACGCTGGCGCCGATGCGCTGCATGAAACCCAGCGCCTTGTTGCCAATGGCGCAAACTTCGACGCCCTGCTTGCCGCCTTCCCATTCCTTCATCCTGGCCAGAGTCATGCGCAGGACGTTGGTGTTCAGGCCACCGCACAGCCCCTTGTCCGAGGTCACCACGATCACCCCGATGCGGCTCGGGTTCTCGCGGCTCACCAGAAAAGGATGCTTGTATTCAGGGTTGGCATGGCTCAAGTGTGCCGCCACATTGCGGATTTTCTCCGCATAGGGTCTGGCAGCCCGCATCCGGTCCTGCGCCTTGCGCATTTTGGAGGCCGCCACCATTTCCATGGCTCGGGTGATCTTCTGGGTATTCTGGACGCTCTTGATCTTGGTCCGAATTTCTTTACCACCAGCCATCAGTCAACTCCGCTGTGAATTCGCCTGCGCTCAGTAAACGGCACTGGCTTTGAAATCTTCGATCGCCGCGCTTAACGCTTTTTCAGCTTCAGCGTCCATTTCCTTGGTTTCTTCGATCTTGTCTCGCAGCGCCTTGTACTTGCTCTTGATGAACGCGTGCAAGGCCGCTTCGAAGGCCAGCGCCTTTTTCACGTCGACATCGTCGAGATAACCCTTGTTCACCGCAAACAGGGTGAGCGCCGTGTCTGCCACGGTCATCGGGGCGAACTGGGCCTGCTTCATCAGTTCGGTGACCATTTTGCCGCGTTCCAGCTGCTTGCGGGTTGCCTCGTCAAGATCCGAGGCAAACTGGGCAAAGGCCGCCAGCTCGCGGTACTGCGCCAGCGCCATACGAATGCCGCCGCCCAGCTTCTTGATCACCTTGGTCTGCGCTGCACCGCCGACGCGGGACACGGAAAGGCCGGCGTTGATTGCGGGTCGGATGCCGGCATTGAACAAATCGGTTTCCAGGAAGATCTGGCCGTCGGTGATCGAAATCACGTTGGTCGGCACGAAGGCCGAAACGTCGCCGGCCTGAGTTTCGATGATCGGCAGCGCGGTGAGCGACCCGGTCTTGCCCTTCACCCCTGAACGCTTTTCCACATCTTCCGCATTGATCCGCGCAGCGCGCTCGAGCAAACGGGAGTGCAGGTAGAACACGTCACCCGGATAGGCCTCGCGACCAGGGGGGCGGCGCAGCAACAGGGAGATCTGGCGGTAGGCCCAGGCCTGCTTGGTGAGATCGTCATAAATGATCAGGGCATCCTGGCCGCGGTCGCGGAAATATTCGCCCATCGAGCAGCCCGAATAGGGGGCGATGTACTGCATTGCCGCCGAGTCGGATGCGGTTGCGGCCACCACGATGGTGTGGCCCATGGCACCGTGCTCTTCCAGCTTGCGCACCACGTTGATGATGCTCGACGCCTTCTGGCCGATAGCCACGTAGATGCAGATTACCCCGGTACCCTTCTGGTTGATGATGGCATCCACGGCCACGGCGGTTTTGCCGGTTTGACGGTCGCCGATGATCAGCTCGCGCTGACCGCTGCCGATCGGCACCATGGCGTCGATCGACTTGAGGCCGGTTTGTACCGGCTGGGACACGGACTGGCGTGCGATAACGCCGGGGGCAATTTTTTCGATCGGGGATTTTTCAGTGGTGTTGATCGGCCCCTTGCCGTCGATCGGCTGACCCAATGAGTTCACGACGCGGCCCATCAGCGCTTCGCCGACCGGCACCTCCAGGATGCGGCCGGTACACTTGACGGTGTCGCCCTCGGTGATGTGCTCGTACTCGCCCAGCACCACGGCGCCGACCGAGTCGCGCTCAAGGTTGAGCGCGAGGCCGAAGGTGTTGCCGGGGAATTCCAGCATCTCACCCTGCATGGCGTCACTCAGGCCATGAACGCGGACGATACCGTCGGTTACCGACACCACTGTTCCCTGGTTGCGCGCCTCGGCCGTGGTGGCCAGGTTTTCGATTTTGCTCTTGATCAGCTCACTGATCTCTGAGGGATTCAACTGCATGATCTCTCCTAACTTTTGAGCGTAAACGCCATGTTTTGTAATTGGCCGCGCACCGACGCGTCAATCACGACGTCTCCCGCCACGATTCTGATACCGCCGATAAGTTCGGGGTCCAGGGTTACGGTCGCTTCAACTTTGCGCTTGTATTTGGATTCCAGGCGACGCACCAAATCTTCTTTCTCTGCGTCGCTCAGGGGATAGGCACTGAAAATCTCGGTGTCCATGACGCCGCCGTGCAATGCCCGAAGCAGCTCGAACTGCTCGCGGATGACCGGCAACAACGTCAGCCGGCCATTCTCCAGCAGCAGTTGCACCATGTTGACGCCTTGTGCATCGAGGCTCTTTCCGCACACCGCGAGAAACACGCTCTTCTGCTGCTCCGCCGTCAGCCGGGGGTTGCCGATCACCGCCTGCATCTGCGGGTCGTTCACAACCGTTGCCGTGAACTCCAGCATCTGCGACCACTTGTCGAGTGCGCCACCCTGCTCGGCGATGCGGTAAACCGCTTCGGCGTAGGGCCTGGCTATGGTAGTGACTTCTGCCATGATGTCCCTATAGCTCGCTCTTGATGGAAGCCAGCAACTCGGCATGTGCCTTGGCGTCGATCTCGCGACGCAGGATTTTCTCCGCGCCGGCTATCGCCAGATCGGCTACCTGCTGGCGCAAACTTTCCTTGGCACGATGGACTTCCTGCTCTATTTCGGCTTTGGCACCCGCAACGAGGCGGTCGCCTTCTTCCCTGGCCTGGCCTTTGGCTTCCTCGAGGATTTGGGCTGCGCGCTTCTCTGCCAGGGCGATCATATCGGCCGCCTTCTGCTTGGCCTCATGCATGCCTTCCGTAGCGCGGCGGGAGGCCAGCTCCAGCTCGTGCTTTCCGCGCTCACCGGCAGCCAATCCATCGGCGATTGACTGCTTGCGCGCGGTCAACACATGCATGATGGGCGGCCATACGAACCGCATGCAGAACCAGACGAACATGATGAACATGATCGTTTGCCCGAGAAGGGTTGCATTGATATTCATGCATGAACCTTTCTTGTGAAGAATGACAATCCGTCTTAGCCCGCAACCGCAAACAGGACGTACATGGCGATACCAACGGCAATCATCGGCACCGCATCGACCAGGCCCATGACCACGAAGAACTGGGTACGCAGCATCGGAATCAGCTCGGGCTGACGTGCGGCGCCTTCAAGGAAGCGTCCGCCCAGAATGCCGATACCGACAGCCGCACCCAGTGCGCCCAGACCCATCATGATCGCGCCGGCGATGAAAAGCAGTGCATGTTCCATTGTGTTTCTCCTGGTTAATTTAAAAAGTAAAGGTTTCGGTGCTTAATGGTGTTCCTGATGAGCCATATCCAGGTAAACC
>JAIOJM010000400.1 GCA_019911785.1 Sulfuricella sp.
CGACGAGTTCGTCGGCAAGGCGCAAAAGGAGCTGGATGAAATCAACCCGAAAATGGAAGAGCTCAAGAAAAAAGCGCAAGAGGCGACCGGGGAAGCCAAGGTGAAACTGGATGAGCAGATCAAGCGCTTGCAGCAGGAACAGAAGGCCGCAGCAGAAAAGCTCGACAAATTGAAGTCCGCAACCGGCGAGGCCTGGAAGGATTTGAAGGCAGGCGTGCAAGCGGCCATCGATCATTTAAAGCAGTCCACAAACCAGGAGTGAAGCAAGGACAGGCTCCCAGGGGCCTGTCGTGACGATGCTATACTGAATTTCGGCGTGAGCGCTCGGATGGTAGTTTTCTGCGCCTCAAGCGGCAGTTTTCTTCGATGTCGATAAGGAGGGAATCATGGCTGAGCAACAGATTCAGGAAGTCCCGCAAGTGCGGAGCATGTCGGGTTTCATGCAAGGGTTTCGCGTAGTCATCGCATCGGCTCTTGTCATCCTGGCTGCGATTGGCGGCGTATACCTCTGGAAAGAAGTCGATTTGAACCGGGCTGAGCGCCAGATCACCGTGCAGAAAGAGCAGTTTTCCGCGCAGAAAGCCGAACTCCTCAGAAAGTCGGCAGCGCTTTATGCACAGGACAAGAAGGATGCCCTTTCACTGTTCAGCGTCCCGCTGGCGTGGGCGGTGCGCCGCGAGATGATGAGCGAGAATCTTGATCAGATTGACCAGTATTTCACCGAGTTGGTTAAGGTAAAGGGGTTTTCCAGGATCGTTCTGGCCAAGGCCGACGGCGTCGTGGCGCTCTCCAGCGACAGGAAATTCCTCGGCACCAGGTTCGACTCGATCTATCCCGCCGAGCACCTCGCGGCTGAGCAAACGCAGATTCTGGAATCCCCTCCGGGCCAGTACCTGCTGGTGGTACCGATCATGGGACTCAACAAGCGGCTTGGCACCTTGGCGATCAGCTATACGGCTGAAGCCTTCCCCCTGGCGGAATGATGTGTAACGGAATTGGGGGCAAGGCGATGCGCGATTCCGGCTTCAGATTGCTCAAAATAGGGCAACGGATCTGGCCGAGATGCTGACGGTCTGCTCTTAATAACGGCGAGGGCCCCAGGGCATGAGAATGCGAACACGGGCAGCTGCATTTCGACTGGCGATGGCTCTGTTGCTGCTTGCACCCGGCTGGCTGATGGCGGCTGCTCCGCCGGTGATGGTGCTGAAGATCGAAGGGGCGATCGGCCCCGCGACGGCGGACTACGTGGTGCGCGGCCTGGCGCATGCCGCCGGGCAGAAGGCGCAACTGGCGGTGCTGCGGATGGATACGCCGGGCGGACTCGATACCTCGATGCGGCAAATCATCAAGGCGATCCTCGCCTCAGAGGTGCCGGTGGCGGCCTATGTCGCACCCAGCGGCGCGCGTGCCGCCAGCGCCGGCACCTACATCCTCTACGCCAGCCACATCGCCGCGATGGCGCCGGGCACCAACCTGGGGGCCGCCACCCCGGTGCAGATCGGCCCCACCGATTTTCCCGCACCAGGGAAGCCCGCGCCAGCTCCGGCCGGGAACGCAGCGAAACCCGATAACGCCCAGGCTCCGGCCGGCACCTCCGGGCAGGCCATGGGCCGCAAGCAGGTCAGCGATGCCGCCGCCTATATCCGCAGCCTGGCGCAGCTGCGCGGCCGCAACGCGGAATGGGCGGAGCAGGCGGTGCGCGAGGCGGTCAGCCTGCCGGCCGAGGATGCGCTGAAGCTCAAGGTAGTTGATTACGTCGCCGCCGATCTGCCGCAGCTGTTGCAGCAGCTCGACGGCAGGAAGGTCGGCGTGCTCGACCGGGAAGTCCTGCTGTCAACCGCGGGCGCGCCGCTGCTCAGCTACGAGCCGGACTGGCGCGCCAGGCTGCTGGCGGTGATCACCGACCCCGGCATCGCGCTGATCCTGATGATGATCGGCGTCTACGGGCTGTTCTTCGAGTTCACCTCGCCCGGTTTCGGCGTGGCCGGCGTGCTCGGCGGGATCTGCCTGCTGCTGGCGCTGTATGCCCTGCAACTGTTGCCGGTGAACTACGCCGGGCTGGCGCTGATCCTGCTGGGCATTTCCTTCATGGTCGCAGAGGCGTTTTTCCCCGGCTTCGGCGTGCTCGGCATCGGCGGCATTGCCGCTTTCGTGGTCGGCGGGGTGATCCTGATCGACACCGAGCTGCCGGGCTTCGGCATTCCGCTCGAACTGATCGTCGCCATCGCCGTGGTGAGCGCGCTCCTGCTCGGGCTGGTCGGCGGCATGGCCCTGAAGGCACGGCGGCGCCGGGTGGTAAGCGGCGACGAGGAGCTGGTCGGCAGCGTCGGCGAAATGCTGGAGGATGCCGAAACTGAGGGATGGGCGCGGGTGCATGGCGAGAACTGGCGCGTGCAAACACCATCCCCCTTGCAGCGCGGGCAGAAAGTCCGTGTTCTGGCCCGAGATGGCCTGGTGCTCCGGGTCGAACCGGTTGAAGCGAAAAAACGGCACAACCACGAATTACACGAATAACCAAACAGGTGAATCGGGCTAGTGCGTAGGAGCGACCTCCAGGTCGCGAATTCGGTGGTTCGCGAGCCTTCCGGTCGCTCCTACGGGTTCATTTGTGTAAATTCGTGGTTAAAAGATTTTTTTAAATCAAACCACTCAAGGAGAGTAACCATGTTCGAGTTCGGGTTCAGCGGCTTCGCATTGGTGATTGTCGTACTGGTTGCCGCATCGTTTCGCATCCTGCGCGAATACGAGCGCGGCGTGGTGTTCCTGCTCGGCCGCTTCTGGAAGGTCAAGGGGCCGGGACTGGTGGTGGTGATTCCCGGCATCCAGCAGATGGTGCGCGTCGATCTGCGCACGGTGGTGCTCGATGTGCCGACCCAGGACGTGATTTCGCGCGACAACGTGTCGGTCAAGGTCAATGCGGTGGTGTATTTGCGCGTGGTCGATCCGCAGAAGGCGATCATCGAGGTCGAAGACTTTCTCAATGCCACCAGCCAGTTCGCGCAGACCACGCTGCGGGCGGTGCTCGGCAAGCACGAGCTGGATGAAATGCTGGCCGAGCGCGAGCGGCTCAACCTGGACATCCAGCAGGTGCTGGACACGCAAACCGACACCTGGGGAATCAAGGTGGCCAATGTGGAAATCAAGCACGTCGACATCGACGAGTCGATGGTGCGCGCCATTGCCAAGCAGGCCGAAGCGGAGCGGGAGCGGCGCGCCAAGGTGATCCACGCCGAAGGCGAACTGCAAGCCTCGGAGAAGCTGCTGCAAGCCGCGCAAATCCTTGCGCGCCAGCCGGAGGCGATGCAGTTGCGCTACCTGCAGACCCTCGCCGGCATCGCCGGGGACAAGACCAACACCATCGTTTTTCCGGTGCCGGGGGATTTCATGGAATTGCTGACCCGCCAGAAACCATCTGGCGGCGGGGTAAGCCCTAAACCGGACGAGCCGGAACCAAAATAGGGGGTGTAGGTTGGTGGTGAGCGTAGCGAACCCCAACACAATGCTGATATAGAGACTAAAACCCACAGTTCAATCCGCAGATTACACAGATTCACGCAGATTTTCATATGCTTGCGAGTGAGCAGCGCATCACCCAAAAGGTGCGTCACCTATCCAATCTTACTCGCTGTTTAATCTGCGAAAATCTGCGTAATCTGCGGACAATTGTTTTTTTTCAGGATGATTTGCCACGGAGGAGAACCTCATGCAACCCCTCACCACTATCGTCGCCGCCACCGACTTTTCCGCCGCTGCCGGGCAGGCGGTGCGGCGCGCCGCCCTGATCGCGCAACGGCTCGGCGCGGAAATGCACCTGCTACACGTGGTGCATCCTCTGGATCTGTATCCGGGGCCGGACCCCGGAGCCGATTTCCGGATGAACCATGAGCAGGCATTGCAGGTGGCGGGCAAAACCCGGCTCGACACCCTGGCCGCCAGACTGCGCAAGGATTTCGCCATCCCGGTGGTGGCCGCCACGCGCATCGGCCGCGCCCACACGGAGATCGCCGACTATGCTGCGGCCAAAGCCGCCGGCTTGGTGGTGGCCGGCGCGCGCGGCGAGAACACCCTGCTCGACCTGCTGATGGGCTCCACCGCCTCCCGCCTGTTACGGCTGGCGACCTGCCCGGTGCTGATCGTCAAGAACGCAAAGGTGGAACCCTATCGAAGCGCCATCGCCGCAGTGGATTTTTCGCCGGGATCGATCCATGCTCTGGAGCTCGCGCGCGCCGTCGCATCGGGTGCGCGGATCGAGGTGCTGCATGTTTACGATACCGAGCATGATGACCGGATGCGCCAGGCGGGAATGGACGAGGCGTTCATCCTGGATCGTCAGGCACGCGTCCTGAAGGATGCGGAAAATCGGCTGGATATCGAGTTGGCAGGACTGAACGACGGGAATATCACGCGACACGTCATGGCAGCCTATCCCGCCGCCGCCATCTGCGACCGCGCCAGAACCCTGCGCGCTGACCTGATCGTCCTTGGCCGCCACGGCAAGAGCGGCATGCAGGAATTGCTGCTGGGCAGCGTCAGCAAGGACATAGCCAATGCGGCGGACTGCGACGTGCTGTTGTGCTACTGACGGACAGGGTGCGAAGCAGAATGGAAAAAAACATGATCTGGCACGAGGTCATCCAGGTGCGGCAGGACGTTTCGGCGTGATGGAGAGAATTACCCAAGGAGTCTGAATAATGTTCACCGTGAAGCGGATAGTGACGGGCACCGACCTGTCCTGGTACGCGAGCCGGGCCGAAGCCCGGGCCGCCATGCTGGTGCGCGAACTGGGTGGCGAGGAGCTGTACCTGCTGCACGTCATCGGCAGCGTGGCGCTGGAATCGCTGCGCCATCTGCTCAGCCGGTACCCTCAGGAAACCGAGTGGCGGCTGGTCGATTCGGCCAGGGGGCAGCTGGCCCGGCACGCGCGCGAGTTTGCCGAGCAGCACCGCATTCCGGTCACGCCTGTCATCGAGATCGGGAGCGCTCACGCCGAAATCGTGGCCCACGCCGACGCCCTCAACGCCGGTCTGGTAGTGCTGGGCGCCCATGGCGGCAGCTTCGTGCGCGAGCTGTTTCTCGGCAGCACCGCCGATAAGGTGCTGCGCAAGCTGAGCCGCCCGGTGCTGATCGTCAAGCGCGAGCCGCGAGGCCCCTACGAGAAGGTGCTGGTGCCGGTGGACTTTTCCGAATCCTCCCGGCGAGCGGCGGAGATCGCCCTGCACATCGCCCCGCAGGCCGACATCACCCTGCTGCACGCGTTCGAGGTGCCGTTCGAGGGCAAGCTGCGCTTTGCCGGGGTGAGCGACGAAACCATCCAATCCTGCCGCGCCGAGGCGCGCGAACAGGCGAACCGGGCCATGCAGCTATTCGTTTCCGCATTGGGGGCCAACGGCCGAGTGTCTCACATGGTCGAATTCGGTTATGCGCCCAGCGTGATCCGGGAGCAGGCGGATGCCATTCAGCCCAACCTGATCGTCATGGGCAAACACGGCCAGTCCGAGTGGGAAGACATGCTGCTCGGCAGCGTCACCAAGCACGTGCTGCGCGAAGCCGGCTGCGACGTGCTGGTGGTCAGCCCTGACCGCTTGAAAGTGGCCTGACGTGCAGCCTGAAGACACCCTGCAGTTCGACGCCGCCGGCGGGGCGGCGGGATGAGCGCGAGTCTCAGTCCCGTCCTCGCCGGCCTCGCCCGCTTCGGCCGGCGCCCCGCCATCCTGGCGCTTGGCCCCGAAGGCGCCGTCACCTGGAGCTACGCCGAACTCGCCTCCCATGTCGAGGCGCTGGCGGGCGGACTCACCCAGGCTGGCCTTATGCACAGCGAGGCCGTGGCCCTGTTCGCGCCCGACAGCCCGCCGTGGATCGCCGCGGCGCTGGCGGTCATCCGCGCCGGCGGCGCCGTGCTGCCGGTGGACGCGCAGCTCGCCGATGACGTGCTGGCGCATGTGCTGGCCGACAGCGGCGCGCGCATCATTTTCACCGCATCCGACCGCGCGGAGCGGCTGGCGCGACTGGCACC
>JAIOJM010000401.1 GCA_019911785.1 Sulfuricella sp.
CGCCAAAATCCTCAAGCTGTTCCGTGAAGTCATGGACAAGCGTCTCCCCGCCCAGACGGCGATGCAGCAGATGGCCAAGCTGATGCCCGACCAGGCCTGCGACGGCTACTGGCACGGCCGGCCCGGCATCGAACAGAGCTATCTCGCCGCCGCCGAGGACGCCGCTTAGCAACGGGCTGCCCGATTGTGGCCTGATTCATCGGCCGGGCTCCCGCCATATTCATCCGCCAGCTGAAAAGATAGGGAAAACCCCTATATACGCCGGGACTCGGTTTGCCCTATCCTGCATTAGGCATTTCTTAGAAAATGCAGGATCAAATCGAATCTGAACCCCATTTTGGCCAACAGGGTTAAATGCATTGCATATTACCTTGAATTATTCCCTGGTATTTTTATCCGTCCTGGTGGCCATAATCGGGTCGTTCACCGCGCTTACCCATGCGCAACGCATGCGTGAGAGCAGCGGTCGAGCAGCAACACTCTGGATGGTCGCGGGCGGCATTACTTTGGGCTTGGCAGCCTGGTCCATGCACTTTATCGGCATGTTGGCGTTTCATCTGCCCATCCCCCTTGCTTATGACCTGAAACTGACCCTCCTTTCCATCCTGCCCGTCATTTTCGCAACCCTGTTGGGTTTCAGGGTGCTGCGCGAAATCAACATCAGCACCAGGCGCATATTGGTCAGCGGACTGTTGATGGGTGCGGGTATCAGCGCGATGCACTACACCGGCATGGCAGCACTCAAGATGGCGCCGGCCATCAGCTATGACCCGTTGATTTTTGCCCTGTCCGTTGTCATTTCAGTCATTGCTTCATGGAGCGCATTACTGATGATATATCAGGGTGACCGCATCCCGTTGCCCCCGCTGCTGCGTTTTGTGTTGGGTGCAGTGATCATGGGCTTGGCGATTTCCGGGATGCACTACACTGCCCTGCTGGGAACCTACATTCAGCCCGGCAGTATGTGCCTTGCCAGTGATTTGCGCATCGAGCCGAACATTCTTGCCCTGCTGGTGTCGCTGACTTCGCTGTTCTGGTTTGGCGGCGGCATTCTCGCCACTTTGTTCGATCAACGCATGGTGCGACAAAACTCGCTGGCCTTGGCACAGCTGCAAGCAGCACATGCCGCGCTGGAGCGACGTGCACAGCAAATGGCTGCTGAAATGACACGGGAGCTGCGCGAAAGTCAGGGCATGCTCTACCTCATTCTGGATACGGTACCCCAGGCGATATTCTGGAAGGACAGCAACAGCGTGTACCTCGGATGCAACAGGGTTTTCGCCAAGGACGCGGGTTTGGCACATGCGAACGATATCATCGGCAAAACCGATTTTGATTTGCCCTGGACGCGTGAAGAATCCGAAGCCTATCGGGCCGACGATCGCGAGGTGATGAGCAACAACGCTGCCAAGACGCACATCATCGAACAGCAACACAATGCCGTTGGAGCGCCTGTCTGGCTGGATACCAGCAAAGTGCCGCTGGCTGATGGCGAGGTATTCGGTGTGTTGGGCATTTATGAAAACATCACAGAGCGCAAGCGGCTCGAAGAGGCGATGCGCATTGCCGCCATTACCTTCGAAACCCAGGAAGCCATCCTGATTACCGATCCTGACGCAAAAATTCTGCGCGTCAACCCGGCCTTTCAGGAGATTACCGGCTACAGCGCAGAAGAAGTGGTTGGGCAAAATCCGCGCATCCTCCAGTCAGGCCGGCACGATGCGGCTTTCTACCAAGCCATGTGGTCAGCGCTGCTCGATACCGGCAAGTGGTCTGGCGAAGTCTGGGATAGACGCAAGAATGGCGAGATCTATCCCAAGTTCATGACCATCACGGCGGTTTACGATGACAAACAACAAGTGTCCAATTATGTGGCCGTGTTTACCGACATCAGTCAACGCAAGCAGTCGGAACAGGAAATCCATCAGCTGGCCTTCTACGACCCTCTGACGCAGCTACCCAATCGCCGCCTGCTGCTGGATCGGTTGCGGCAGGCGATGGCGGTCAGCATGCGCAGCGGTGGGCATGGTGCATTGCTGTTTCTGGATTTGGATCACTTCAAGATGGTCAATGACACGCAAGGTCATGCCGTGGGCGACCTGCTGTTAATCGAGGTGGCGCGCCGGTTGCTGACCTGTGTGCGCGAGGGTGACAGCGTGGCACGGCTGAGTGGCGATGAGTTCGTGGTGGTGCTCGAAGAGCTGAGCAACCAACTGGATGAGGCGGCCACGCAGGCGGAACTGGTCGCGGAAAAGATACGCAACGAGCTGAACCAGCCTTATACGCTGAAAGACTATGAGTACCACACCACGTCCAGCATCGGCATCAGCCTGTTCCGTGGCCATCTGGAGAGTATGGATGATGTGTTCAAGCATGCCGATGTCGCCATGTACCAAGCCAAGGCGGCAGGGCGCAACACCATCCGCTTTTTTGACCCGCAGATGCAAACGGCATTGGTAATGCGTGCGGAGCTGGAAGCGGATTTGCGTCATGCACTCGAGAAGCAACAATTTCTCCTGCACTATCAAATCCAGGTGGACAGCCTGCACCGTCCGTTGGGCGTGGAAGTGCTGCTGCGTTGGGAACATTCTGAACGCGGCTTTGTTTTCCCCGATCAATTCATTCCGCTGGCCGAGGAAACCGGACTGATCGTGCCGATAGGTTTGTGGGTACTGGAAACCGCCTGCACGCAGCTCAAAGCATGGCAACACGACGCGCGGACCCGCGACCTGACGGTGGGGGTGAACGTCAGTGCCAAGCAATTCCATCAAGCCGACTTCGTTGCCCAAATCCAGCGCGTGCTGCTGGAAAGCGGTGCGAAGCCTGCGCAGCTCAAACTGGAACTGACCGAAAGCACCGTGCTGGAAAACATCGAAGACACCATCAGCAAGATGCGTGAAATAATAAAGCTGGGCGTGAATTTCTCGATGGACGACTTCGGCACGGGTTATTCCTCGCTGTCCTACCTGAAACGCTTGCCGCTGGATCAAATCAAGATCGACCGATCCTTCGTGCGCGACATTGCCTCTGATCCCAACGATGCCGCCATCGTGCACGCCATCATTGCAATGTCACAGGCCTTAGGGCTGAACGTCATTGCCGAAGGGGTGGAAACCGAAGCGCAGCGCGAATTCCTTGATAATCACGGCTGTCATGCCTTCCAGGGATATTTGTTCAGCAAGCCGGTCCCGCTGGAGCAGCTTGAAGCGTTGCTGAATTGAAGCTGACTCCTGTTCGATTGTGTTATGTGTGCATCTGTGGATAAATGCTTTTTAAAGGTTAAACCTTCCATCTTGAACCAGCCCGCCAGCACCATTGCTTGCCACGACAGCCGCCTGAACAGCGCGAACTGGAATGCCGGCTTCGACCAGGACTGGCTGGCCCTGCACGCGCAGGGCGAACGGCCCGACCTGCTGCGCTTTTACCGCAGCCTGCCGGCGGCGAGCATCGGCCGCCACCAGGCGCTGGCGCACGAGATCCGGCTGGACTACTGCCGCGCGCGCGGCATCGAAGTGGTGCGCCGCGCCAGCGGCGGCGGGGCGCTCTACCTCGACCAGAACCAGCCGGGGCTGAGTCTGATCATCAGCCGCCCGGCGGAATGGGGAGGCCTGCAGGACATCCTCGCCCGCTTCTGTGCGGCGCTCGCCGATGGCCTTGCCCGGCTCGGCATCCAGGCATGCGTCAAGGCCCCCAACGACCTCGAGATCGACGGCCGCAAGCTGGCTTCCGCCTTCGTCGCCACGGCGGGCGATTCGCTGCTGCTGCAGGCGACGCTACTGATAGACGCAGATATCAAAACCATGCTGGAG
>JAIOJM010000055.1 GCA_019911785.1 Sulfuricella sp.
CTGGCTGCGCAGGCAGCGCTCCAGGATGTCCTGCTGGTCGCCGCTGTGCTGCAGGCTCTCCCCGCCTTTTTGCATGTCGCGCAGCGCGGTGAAGCCGCAATGAGCGAGGCGCGCCAGCGGCCCGGCAGCGCTGGCCGATGCATGCTCCGCCTCGCGCAACCCTTTCGCGTTCCAGAATACCTCGCTGAACTGCCGGTTCTCCTTCGACAGCTTCCATTGCATCCAGCCCTTGGCAACGATCAGCGTCCAGGTCGCAACCGAGAAAACAGCCAGAACCCACAGCGTGATGACTACGATGTCCGACGAAGAAAAATGCGGCATGAACAATCCTGTTTAGTTATTTTCAAGTTTAAAGGTAATCGGCACTTCAACCCAGGCAACGACCGCCTGGCTGCCTCGTTTGGCGGGCACGAAGCGCCACTTCTTCACGGCTTCCAGCGCGGCCTGATCGAGCATTTCGTGGCCGCTGGTTTTTTTCAGCTCGGCGCGCTGACACTCGCCACCAGCCGAAATTTCGGCGCGCACCAGCACCGTGCCCTCGATGCCACGCCGCCGTGCCGCCAGCGGGTAGGCCGGCGGCGGATTGCTGAGGTAGGCGGCATGATAGCGTGGCGGCTCGATCACCGGCTCCGATGCAGGCTGGAGTGGTGCTGGAGACGGGGGCGCCGGCGGCGCGACCGCCACCGGCGCCTGTTGCACCGCATGCTCCGCAACCGGCTGCATCACCGGAACCGGTGTGGGCGCGGAAACCGCTTTCTCCACGACCGGTTTCGGCTGCCGTTCCACCTTGGGCGGAGGGGGCTGCAGCGGAACCACGCGCGGCTCCGGCGGCGCGGGCGGGGCCAGCAGCGAAACCTGTACCACCGGCAAGGGACGGGGCGGAACCATCTCGCTCTTGAAATGGGTAAAACCCCACCAGACGATCAGGTGCAGGACAACCACCAGGCCGAACGAGGGCAGCCAGCGCGGCCACTCCCGGTCGGATTCGACTTGCATCATTGCGTATTCCAAAACGATCCCAAATGGCGCCTAGAATAGCATAACCAACCGGCGCAGCCCGATCGTGATCAACACGATTGCCGCTCCCCAGCGCAGCCATTTACCCAGCCACTGCCGCCCCTCGCGCAGATTGCGTCCGAACAAGCCCAGCAGGGGCACAATCACCAGCAGCGGGGTGAGTGCCGCGCCCAAACCGAAGGACAGGCCGTAGCCCACGCCGGACAAAGCGCCGCCTGACAGCCCGCACACTGCCAGGAGAGAGGCCAGCGGCGCACAAGGCGTCAGGCTCAGGGAAAAGCCGAGCAGGAAAGGCGGGGTGCCCGCCCCCCGTTGCGCCGCGCCGCACGGCATCTTGCGCCGCGCCGGCAGCAGCAGCCAGACGCCGGCGCCCAGGCTGGCCACGCCGATGAAGGCATTGCCCACGCCGCTGCTCAGGGCGTGGGTCAGCCACACCCCGAGCGCCCCGGCCAGCCCGCCGAGCAGGCTGTAAGCCGTTACCCGGCCGAGCACGAAGATGCCGGTATCGAGCAGCGCCTCACGGTTGCTGCCGCCGCGCCCCAGCACCCAGGTGCCCATGAAGGGCAGGCAGGTGACGGTGCAGGCGGTCAGCCCCATGGAAACGCCGAGCAGCCAGACCGAGAACAGGCTGATGGTCTCGGGCAGGGGCGCCGCGCCGGGCATGATGGCGTCAAGCATGCTCTTCGGCTCCCGCCGCTGGTTTGCGCGGCGCTGCGGCGGCCTTGACCGTGCCGTCCGGCATCTCGCCTTTCATGCGCTGCTTGTAGTACTCGCGGCTGGAACCGAACAACGTCACAGGCCCCCACTTCATCTGGATCACGCCATCGTCGGGACAAAACTCGACGCAGCGCCCGCACAGGGTGCAGTCCTCGTGATAGGCCCTGGAACCATGTTCGCGGGCGATCTCGTGGATGTCCATCGGACAGGCCTTGGCGCAGATACCGCACTTGTCGCACTTGTCGTGCTGCTTTTTCACCAGCCGCATCGGCGACAGGCGCTGAAAAGTGGCGTTGAACGACAACATCGGGCAGATGCGGCAGAACGGCTGGCGCACCGCGAACGCCGCCACCAGCATGAAGCCAAACAGGGTGTTGGCAATGGCGCCGAAAGCGAAATCCAGGGTGCTGCCGGTGCGGATCGCCATCTGATCGGTATTGGCGGTCAGCAAGGTGGTGGCGAGGCGCGACGGGCAAACCTGGCAGTACGCATCGCCGGTGGCATGGGGAGTCACGCCCAGCCCGGCCAGAAGCGGCAGCGCCAGCACCAGCACGATCAGCATCAGCCACTTCACCGGCCGCACCTTGCTCACGCTGCCGCCCTCGAAACGGCGCAGGGGCAGGCTGAGGCGCCGGCCGAGCTTGTTGATCAACTCCTGGATCGTGCCGAGCGGACAGATCCAGCCGCAAAACACCTTGCTCAGCACCACGAAGAAGGTGAAAAAAGTGAGCAGGGTGAACAGCAGCGGCAGCACCATCTGGAAGGTGAACTGCTGCGCCTTGACCAGCGCCTCGCCGACACGGTGGTGCAACTGGTGCTGGGTGGGGATCAGCACGCAATAAGCCCCGTTCTGCTGGTCGAAGGCGCAGGACAGTGCGGGCAGCGCATTGGAAATCTTTTCCGCCATGTAGAAGCCGACCACATTGGAGCCATAGACGGTCAACAACAGCATGGCGATCTGGATGAACAGCCGGAAACGGCCTAGAGTTGGAAAAATCGATTTAAACATCATGCCTCCTTCGCGCTATTCTTGTTATCGGCTTTCTTGCGGCGCAGCAGCGGCACGGCGAGCAGCATGCCGAACACCCCGAAACCGGCGCCCGCCATCAGGTTCTTGCCGGTGGCAGCGTCGGGCGCATAGGCATAGTTGAAAGCGGTCAGATAATGCTTGCCGCCTTCGTCATGCTCCGCTGCCAGCACGAATTTACCTTTGCGCGGCCCCATATGCTGGTCGTGCGCCTTGGCGGGGTCAGCCGGCTTGAAGTCCAGCGGGAACAGTACCGTCACCAACCCTTGCGCATCGCTGGTGAAGGCGGTCTTGGTGCCGAATTCCGTCTCCAGTTTCAGCTCCTTGTTGGCCAGCGGCTGTCCGTTGAAGCGCAACAGGAACTTCCATTTATCGCTTTCGCGGTAAGAGCCGTGCTCGCGCGGCAGGGGCTGGGGAATGATCTCCAGCTCGCTTTTCTGCTTCAGCAGCAATGCGGTCGGCGCCGCGCCGGGGTTGCCAAAGGGGTAGGCGGTGGAAGCCACCGTCACCTTCCCTTCCGCCTCCTCGCGCGCGCTCACCCAGTGGTAGTTGCCGATCTTGGGCGTCACCGCCTCGATCCGGGTTCCCTCTGGGGTAACGGGAAACTGGCGGCGCAGGCGGTCGGACGGCCCCTCGGCGGCGAATACCTCCAGCTCGGCGGGCTGAAGGTTATTCACCGCCAGCTTCGCCGTCGCGCGGTCGCCGCCCCTGCCCATCATCGGCGTGAGCAGCGGGTAGCGGGTCCACTCCCGCCCCTGCCATTTGCCTTGGCCGGCAGCGGCAGCCGGGTTTTTGGATGATTCCGCGGCCTGCGCAGGGCCATGGTCATGTTGGTCGTGCTGGTGAACCGCCTCGGCAGCAGCCGGGGCACCTGCCGGACGCTCGCCGGCTGGCCTGCCCTCCGCCATAGCGGAGGCGCAGGCCAGCGCCAGGGTTGCCGACAGGATCAGGTTGATAGATCGTTGCATGAATGCTCTCCTGTTCCTGGCTGGTTAGAAGGTTGCCGACACGCCGGCAGTCCAGTTACGAGGCTTGCCGACGACGATGGAAAGATCCTCGGCATTGTAGACATTGTCGTAAACACCGGTGAGGTAGTTGGCCTGATCGTTGGTGCCGCGCGCTGCTGACCAGTAGCGCTTGTCGAACAGGTTGTTCACCCGCGCGAACAGCGACCACTTGGCGCCCATGAAACCTTTCTCCTTGAGGTCATAGTTGGCGTGAAGATTGAACAGGGTCCGCCCTGCCCACTTCTCCTGATTGATCTCATCAGCCCAGGACCAGGACTTGGCATCCATCTCCAGCGCGAGGCGTAACTGCCCGGTGGGCTGCCAGCCGGCGGTCGCGTTCAGATTGTGGCGCGGCACACGCGGCACGTCGTTGCCGGTATTGTTGAAATGGGCCAGAGTAACAGTCGACCCATAGGAGCTGCCGAGCGTCTGGTAGAAGTTGTCGTATTTCGTAAACACCGCCCGGATGTAGCTATAGGCCGCATCCAGGGTAAATTCACGCTTGCGGTCGCTCTTCAGCGACAGCTCAATGCCCCGGTTTCGTGTGCCGCCGATGTTGTCGTACATTTCCTGGACCGTGGTGGTGGCAGTGGCATACTGTCCGTTGGTGGCGGTAATGAAGTCCTTGCGGTCGATCTGATACACCGCCGCTTCGACGTCGAAGGGCACGCCGAACAGGGCGGTCTTCGCCCGTGTGCCAACTTCCAGGTTGAGCGCCTGCTCCGGCTTCAGGTTTTCATTATTCTGTGTCTTGCCACCGGTGGGTGACAGGCTGCCGTTGTAGAGCTGATCGGCGGTCGGCGTGCGGAAGCCGGTCGAAATATTGCCGAACAGGTCCATACCGTCGCTGACCGCATGGTTCGCGCCACCGCGCCAGGAGGTCACGTTGAACGACTTCTCGCGAGTGAAGGGTGCGGTGATTTCACGCGTCTGGCCGGAGGAGAAGTCCAGGCCGATATGGTCGTAGCGACCGTTGAGTGTCAGCGTCCATTTTGGTGCCGGCAGGAACTTCAGTTCGCCGTAGAGGGCGTTGACCGCTTCGTCGGTGGTACTGTTGGTCAATACCGACCCGGCGGCAACGAAATTAGTGGCTGGATCGGGACACGCATAAGGGGGAGAATAATCACCTTTGGCGCAATAATCGACCTTGGCGGTGTTGAAGTTCTTGTAGGAGTTGCGCCGCAGGTCGAGGCCACCGAGCCAGCCGAGGCTGCCGGCAGAGGCCCGCCATTCGCCCTTCACCCCGCGCTGCACCTGATCGTAGTCGTTCAGCGTGGTGTACATTTCCTGCGCGCCCGGCGTCGAATCGCTGATTGACTTGCCGTTGGCTGCCACCCGCTGCGGCGCCGACCAGAAGAAAGTATGGTCGCGGTATTCGTAAACCGTCGCCAGAATGTTGCTGCGGTCAGTGAGGTCGTTCGAGTAGGTCGCATGCAGCTTCTGCAGATTGACATCGTACTTGCGGGTGTAATCCCGGCCGACTGTTCCCTGAGGATCGAGCAGGGCCTGAGTGACTCCCTTGACCGAGCCGTGCTTGTCCTTGCTGCGATCGGATTTCTCAAAGCCCAGGGTAAGGTCCGAGGTATCGCTCAGAAACATCCTGAGATTGCCGTCGATGTAGTCGGCCTTGTAAGCCGACTGCCAGTAATAATCGTCGGCTTCGCGATGGGTGGCCTGAATATGGCCGGTGCCCCAGTCAGTGGCGAAGCCCAGGCGTGCCTGCTTCCGGTTGTAGTCCCAGGAGCCAACGTCGGTCGCCAGCGTAACCCCCTTGTATTTGGCGCCGCGCTTGGTGGTGATGATCACTGCCCCGGTCAGTGCGTCCTCACCAAAGAGATAAGAGGCGCCGCCCTTGATCACCCGGATGGATTCGATGTTGTCGAGGTCGATATTGACCTTGCCGGTGCGCTCGAACACCGGAACCCCGTCGATCACGATCGCGACGCCAGGCTTCTCGCCCATGTAGCGCTGGTTTTCAATGCCGCGCAGCTTGATCTTGATCTCGTCGCCACTGGAAAGGTCGGCCGTCACACCGGGGATGGACCGGAGGAGTTCGATCATGTTTTCGGGCCGCTTTTCGTCAACCGTCTTGCCACTGATTTCATGGACAGTCGCCGGCTCGCCACGGTTTGAAGCGAAACGGTCGTCGATGGTGGAGGAGGTCACCACCACTTCCTTCATGAGTTGAGCGGCATCCTGGCCGGCTTCGGTGCTCCAGGCATGGCCCGCCATGCCGGCACAAATTCCGACGATCAACTGCTGCAATAAAAAATTCCTTTTCATCTTCAACCACTCCCCTTAGACAATGTATAAATTCACGACACCCAGGTATCAGGATGTTCTTGTCTTTAATTTGGACAGGTGATTTATGGAGCAACCTTCATGCCAGCAACTCATGCGTTGAAAAACAACAGATTGACGCAGATCAACAAGGCGCCATTTGGCGCAATTGTGCGCGCTGGCACGCCCGGCCAAATCGCCGGGCGCAACCGCCTTGGCTACTGATATCTGAGCGCCTCGATCGGATCGAGCCGCGCCGCCTTGCGCGCCGGGTAGAAGCCGAAGAACACGCCCACCGCCATGGCCACGCCGAAAGCGATCAGGGCCGAGCGGCCGGCGATGACGATGGCCGTGTCGGCCAGCCAGTGGGCGAGCAGGGCGCCGCCGACACCGAAGGCCAGCCCGATCACGCAGCCGATCACCGACATGATGATCGCCTCCAGCAGGAACTGCGCGAGGATGTCCCGCTCGCATGCGCCCAAGGCCATGCGCGTGCCGATTTCACGGGTCCGCTCGGTCACCGAAACCAGCATGATGTTCATGATGCCGATGCCCCCGACCAGCAGCGACACGGAGGCAATGGCGCCCAGCATCAGCGACATGACGCGGGTGGTCTCCTCGGCCGAGGCGGCCACTGCCGTCAGGTTGCGGATCGAGAAATCGTTCTCCATGCCTTCCCGCAGGCGGTGGCGCTGGCGCAGCAGAGCCGTCATGCTTTCTTCCACCGCCGGCATCAGCTCCGATGACTCCGCCTTGATGAAAACGGTGTTCAGGGTGCCGACGATCTGGGAGCCGAAGACCTTGCGCTGGGCGGTGGTGATCGGAATGACGACGCTGTCGTCCTGGTCGCGGCCGTCCAGGCT
>JAIOJM010000402.1 GCA_019911785.1 Sulfuricella sp.
TCATCATCACGCCGCGCCTGGTGAAACCGCTGCCGCCGAATTATGCCCTGCCGACGGATGTCTTCATCGAACCCACACGTGGCGAGTTCTTCCTGGAAGGCAAGCTGGAAGGCGCGCCCAAGGCTGAATCGCAGCCCGCGGCGGCACCCGCCGAGCCCAAGGAACAAGCCCCCGCTACCGGTGGATTCCAGATGAAATAACGCCCGACCCTTTCCGCGCGGGGAGAGGGAGATCCCTCCCCCTTGACGGGGGAGAGTTGGGAAGAGGGTGATTAAGCAACGCTCGAATGCAAATGAATTTCTAGGAGACGAACATGAAAAGCGAATTGATCACAGGGATGAGCGCCGGACTGCTGGCGGTGGCTGTTCTGGCCGGATGCGCCACCACCACCCCGAATCTGGACGCAAAATTCGGCGACGCGGTGAACAAGGCCAAGGCCCAGCAGACCATCAACAAAGATGCCTCCAGGAACACCGACCCGGTGGCGGGCATCGACGGCCAAGCCGCAAACGCCATCATAGACCGCTATCACCAGGCCTATGAAGCGCCCACCCCGGCTCCGACCGGTGCCATTGGCACCGTCACGGGCGGCGGCACCACCCTGAAGTAAGCGCAGGCTGTATCAAGGGGAGAGGAGGAAGCCATGAAAACCGGAACGAGCTTGAAAAACCGGCAAGGCGGCGCAGTCGCCGTCATGGTCGGCTTCAGTCTGGTCCTGCTCATCGGCTTCCTCGCCATGGTGATCGACCTGGGGCATCTCTACCTCGCCAAGACCGAGTTGCAGAATGCGGCGGATGCGGCAGCACTGAGCGGGGTCAAGCAGTTGAATGGCACGAAAAAGGGTGTCGACAACACTGACCCTGATATCAATAAGTGGGGTGCGGTCCAGTGGGCAGAAGAAACGGCGGCGAAGAACAGCTACGACTTCTCGTCGAAGCCGGTAGATATCGACATTAACGACATTTGGGTGGGCAACTGCCCCGAAGACAGTTGCATGGTCGCCGCTTCATCTATCACGACAGACGCCGCGGCGGCTGGCAGGACCTTCCTCAAGGTGCATACGCGCAACCGCGACCTGGTGGCCTGGTTCGCCCCCATCTGGAACATCTTCCACGTCAGCACTTACGGCGTGGCGGTGGCGGGGCCGCTCGTGAGGGACATTTCGCCGCTGGGAGTATGCGCCCTCGCCGTAAAACCGAATCCAGATCAGGACCCAAATAAACCGTATGATGACTACATGTGCGGCGGACCCGGCAATGAGTGCGGCTTCCTGCGCGGGGTGGCTTACAACGTTCCCGAGGTAAACCCGATCGGCCTGCAGGCACATCCGCTCCTCATCAACCCGGTGGACGTCCCCCCGGGGAACTGCGATCCGAGCAACGGCGCGGCGGACTTCATGCGCCCTTTCATCTGCCAGGGAAAAGCAGTCGGGCCCAGCCAAATTCCCGGGGAGATATATGCCAACACCGGCGGGAGCTGGGGACCGGTGGAAGCCGGGCTCAACTCCCGATTTGACCTCTACCCGCCCAGTGCCCAATGCGATGCGGCGACTGCGCCGCCGGACGCCAACATCAAGCAGTACGCCATTGGTGGCGGCAATAACCAAGGCAGACCGAGGGACTGGATGAATCCCGATCCCACTGGGCAGGTAGTAGAGATGCTGAACAGGGTGCCGACAACCTACAACCCCAATACGGTGCCACGGGCCAATGGAACGGGCACACCAGACCAGTGGGGGGTGCTGTGGTCCTATATCAGGGAAAGAAATTTTGGTAGCGGTACCACTGGCCCAGATTACAACCTCAGTGATTGGCTTACGCTTTACTCCGGCGCACAGGCTGATATAACGCAGACACCTCCCCAACAAATGGGCTACCCGTTGCCGGGTGGAACGCCGACCCCACCCTACCAGTATGGGTTGGATAATCCGAGCAGCAAGTATTTTGAGGGACCCAGCGCCGCCAACAGCCCCGGCAAGGTGAACAGGCGAGTGCTCAACCTCCTGATCATCGACTGCAACAACCCAGCGTATCCGGTGCCAGGTCCCGGCGCCTCCTGTGCAAGACTGGACGTGATTGGGATCGGGAAGTTCTTTATGCAGATACCAGCCGATAGCAGCGGAAGCCCGAAGAAGGTCTATGGCGAGTTCGCGGGGCTTCTGCCGCCAGGTCTGCTCAAACCACAGTATGTCCTGTTCAAATGATGATTAAAGCCATATGGGGCCCAACAGCCCACAGATCGAAGGAACGCGGTGCTGCGGCGGTGGAATTCGCCATTGTGATCGGCCTCTTGGTGCTGATCACAGGCGGCATCATCGAGTTCGGGCGGGTATTCTGGTATTACGATGCGCTCACCAAGGCAACGCGGGATGGGGCGCGGCTGATGTCGAACTGGTCGGACAAGAAGACAATATGCTCCTCCGGCGGGCCGGCGGTCAGATCACTGGTGATCAATGCGGCAAATGCCGCGGGGGTGAGACCGGATATGACGGGCGGTACGGGCTGCGCGGGCGGAAACGTCGACATTCAATGTACGTACTTGGTTAGCGGAACTGAAGGTGCGTGGGGCTCATGTCACGACGGCAGTGACACCGATGTGCCAGTGCACGTGAGCGTGAAGATCTCCGGTTACAGTGTGGCCTTCGGCAGCTGGTTCGCAGTTCCGTTGCCGTCCGGTCCGTGGTTCCTGGCACCCCACACCACCATGCGTTACATGCTCTAGGAGAGCGAACATGTTGTACAGCGGCGGTTTTTCACGGATCAAGGAAAGGCAGCGAGGCGCCACCGCGGTGGAGTTCGGCATTATCGCCACACTGTTCTTCACGCTCTTTTTCGGCATCATCGAGTTCGGCCGCTTCTTCTACCTTTACAACACCGTGCAGGAAGTCACGCGCTGCGCTGCGCGGCAGGCGGTGGTGACCTGGAAGGATAGCGATAGATGGGATTACACGAAAAGCAACAGCATCCCACAGCAGTGCCTGTTCGGTCATGACGAACTGGTGGCGGGGTGGGAAATCAGAACGGCCAATGTCCGCCTTCGTGCCCTGAACCTGGCATACGGCGTGGCGGATCCCGATAGCGTAGAGGAGAATATTTCAAACTGTGTTACAAACCCGGCAGGCACGGACTGCATACGCTTCGTGGAGGCCAGTCTTTGGTGCACCGGCAGCCTCCCTGACTGCGATACGAACAGGATCCGGTACAAACTTATGTTCGGGCTGATTCCCTTGAGGGTGAACATCCCGAACTCGACCGTGCGCATGCCGGCCGAAAGTCTGGGCTACGGGACTTAGAGCGTGGACGAACAATAATTACAAGAAAGCGGTCAACATGAGAATTGCAATTGTTACCGATAATGAGCAGCGTGCGGACGGCATCCGCCAGATTCTGCAAGCCGGGGGTGCCTCCCACAGCGTGTTGCTGATTGGCGACGGTGTGGCAAGGCTGGGACCGGTGCTGGACCAGGGTCAGGCGGATCTGTTTGTCCTCGACGAGGTCTGCTGCACCGCTTCCGACCTGGCATTGCTGGAGCAGTTGAGCCAGCGTCATCCGCATGCGGCGTTCGTCATGCTGTGCCCGGCGGCGCCATCCGAGTTGCTGATCCATGCCATGCGCATCGGGGTGCGCGATGTGCTGCCGGTCCCGGTTTCTCCGGAGGCGTTGCAGGCGGCGGTCGCGCGCGTCGAACAGAAACTGGTGCGGGCGGAGAAGCCCCAGCGCAAAGGCAAGGTGCTGGCCTTCATCGCCTGCAAGGGAGGGAGCGGCGCCACATTCCTGGCCAGCAATCTGGGCTACGCACTGGCGGCCGAGCACGGCAAGCGGGTGGCGCTGATCGATCTGAACCTGCAATTCGGCGATGCCTCGCTGTTTGTCTCCGACAAGGTCCCGGCTACTACTCTATCGGATGTAGCCAACAACATTTCGCGTCTGGACGCCTCTTTTCTCGCTTCCAGCCTGGTGCACGTGCTGCCGAATT
>JAIOJM010000403.1 GCA_019911785.1 Sulfuricella sp.
CATTGATTAGACTGACACAAAGCCGGGCTAGGAAGCAATCAGTCCCTTCTCTATTGCATAAGCGGTCAGCATGGCCGCATTGTGCAAATCCAGCTTCTTCATCAGGTTGGAACGGTGCTTCTCGACTGTTTTCACACTCAGGCAGTAGTAATCGGCGATGTACTTGTTCGGGTGCCCTTCGGCTACCAGCTTCAATACCTCCCGTTCGCGATGGGTCAGGGTATCCCACGGGTTCACCCCTACGGGGGCGTTGCCCGTACCCAGGTAACCATTAACCACTTTCGACGAAATGTCGGGGCTCAGATAGGTCTTGCCGTTCAGCACGCTACGAACCGCGATGCGCAGCTCGTCATGCGTCGCATCCTTGAGGATATAGCCGTCGGCGCCAGCCCGCAGGCTCTCGTGGATGTATTCATCCGTCTTGTGGATAGTGAGCACCAGGACGCGGGTTCCCGGATAGCGCCGCTTGATGTCCATGATGGCTTCGATGCCATTCATGCCCGGCATGGACAGATCCATCAGGACAAGATGCGGCGCCAACAATCCCACCGCCTGGACGGCATCACGGCCATTGTTTGCTTCACCGACAATCTCGATATTCGGATCCTGCAACAGTAGAGCCCGGAGACCGGCCCTTAGGAGAGTATGGTCTTCAACAATCAGAATACGCCGCTTTTCGCTCATGACGCCCTCGACGCCATGGCTAGCGGCCACGACACACTGATTCGGGTTCCCTGCCCGAGCGCTGACACCAGCTCATAATGCCCCCCTGAAAGTTTGGCGCGCTCTTTCATGCTCAGGAGGCCGAGGCCCTTGTCGAGAGGGCAGTAGTTGGCCGTCTCCGCAGCATCGAACCCGACCCCGTCATCCTCGATCGAGAGATGAAGCGCATCTCCGGCTTTCTTCAGACTCACCCGGATGCGGCCGGCATGGGCATGCTTGACGATATTGCTGGTTGCTTCCTGAATGATGCGAAAGATCGTGATCTTGAGCGGGACGGGCACGTTTTCTTCCTCGATACCGAAATCCTTTTCCACTTCCATGTCCTGGCAAACCGTTCCGAACTCCCTGAAGAACCACGACAATGTGGCAAGAATACCGAGATCGTCGAGCATCGAGGGGCGCAGATCCATGGCAACACGGCGTACCTCCCCGAGCGCTTCCTTGACCTTGGGTATCAACCGCCGCAGCGATTCCGCCGCCACCTCGGGTTCATTGCCGGCCAGCAACAGCAACGACTCATCCAGTGAAATCTTGATCATGGTTAGCGACTGGCCGAGCACGTCATGCAAATCGGTAGCAATCCGCCGCCGTTCGCTCTCCTGAATCTCCAGCAACCGGGCCGACACACGCTGCAATTCGCTTTGGGAAGTGCACCATGCCACCTTCGTCTTCAGACATTCACTATGGCGTTTGCATGGCTCACTGCCTGGCATGTAATCTTCCGCTGCCACCGACAGAATTTTAGCAGCGGGTTGCCGCAGCAGATTCACTTGATTCTGTCGATTTCGCATACATGACGCCTCCTTACCTGCATCCCATTCCCGAACGGCCACCCCCTTCAACACGATCGAAAGTCCGTTATTCCGTAGGGTGGCCTGCCATTTACAGTATAGGATCAATAGCGTGGGATATAAACAGAGAGCGGTTTTCCTGAGGAATGTCCCAAATCAGCGGATGACGCCGCGCAAGCTTTCCGGCGATACGCGCTCGTTCTTGCGGATCAGTTCCCGCGCAGCATCCAGCCTGTCCCACACATTGCACATCATCACCCCTCTCACGCGCTCATCGCGCAGGTAGTAGATCACGCCGGTATGGTTTTCCTTCTGCCAGTCGGCAAAGATATCAAGGCTGGTGTCCACTTCACCGGTGGCCTCGTAGCCGAACTCGAACAGATCAGAGAAGAAGTAGGGTTGATAGGTGAAGGCTTCGCGGGCGCCGGCCATGTTGCGCCCGGCCAGCTTTCCCTGGCTCAGGGCGTTATCCCAGTGTTCGATGCGCATGCCATGGCCCAGCGCCAGGTAGGGGAAAAAAGCGTTGTCCCTGCCGGCAGTCGCTTCGTACCTCGTGCATGTTGCGCAGCAGGATGGCGCGTAACTCCTCATCGTTGCAGGCATCGGCCCGCTGGTGGTACCAGTCCACCGCCTCGAATTCCTCCATCAGGGAAAGGATGGCGCGGTGCGCATCCATGGTTGCCGGGGCAAGTTTTTCTTCGCTTTCATGCAGGCCTTCGTGTGCCATGATTTCGCCTCCTCAGGATTACATTCAAATATTTGTCTATTTGTGCGCCGAACGATATACGGTTTCGGCTGTATCTCAGGGGGGGGAAAATAGGTAGCGTCACTGCACGGGCTCCATCTTCCCGAATTTGAGGAGTAGTATCAGGTTGCATTCCCAGTCAGGAACCTTCAGGGGCTTTTTTCAATGGGGAGAAATTCATGACCACGACCAGAACCGAGCGCGACTCGTTCGGTGCCATCGAGATCCCGGCCGAGCGGCTTTGGGGCGCACAGACGCAACGTTCGCTCGAGCATTTTCATATTTCCTCGGAACGCATGCCGCAGGAACTCATCCTCGCACTCGCCGCGGTCAAGCGCGCCTGCGCGCTCGCCAACCGCGACCTGGGCCTGTTGCATCCGGACAAGGCCGCCGCCATCGTGGAGGCGGCCGAGGAAGTGCTGGCAGGGCGCCGCGCGGAAGAGTTCCCCTTGTCCGTCTGGCAGACGGGCTCCGGCACCCAGACCAACATGAACCTGAACGAGGTACTCGCCAACCGCGCATCGGAATTGCTCGGCGGCGGACGCGGCGATGCCCGGAAGGTGCATCCCAACGACGACGTGAATCTCGGCCAGTCCTCCAACGACATTTTCCCCACCGCAATGCATGTGGCCGCCAGCCTGGGCATACAGCGGAAGCTGCTGCCGGCGCTGGGCATGCTGCGCGCGACGCTGGAAACCAAGTCGCTGGAGTTCGCCGATATCGTCAAGATCGGCCGCACCCATTTGCAGGATGCCGTTCCCCTGACGCTGGGGCAGGAGTTTTCAGGTTACGTGGCCCAACTCGAACAGGCCGAGCGGATCATCGCCGCCGCCCTCTCCCCACTACAGGAACTGGCAGTCGGCGGCACCGCGGTAGGCACCGGTCTCAACACCCATGCCGAATTCGGCGACCGCGTCGCGGCGGAACTGACGCGCGGCAGCGGCCTCCCTTTCAGAAGCGCCGCCAACAAGTTTGCAGCGCTG
>JAIOJM010000056.1 GCA_019911785.1 Sulfuricella sp.
CATCGAATTCACCCAACGCTTTCACGCACTGATGGCGCAGGGCGAATCCGGCACGCAGGAAATCGCCGATCTGGCCGTTTTGTTCGGCGCCAAAGCGCGCCGCCAGAGCGACCAGCTGCCGAATATCCACTTCAAGGATACCGAGATCGATTACCGCGACGACAACCGCCAGATGTGGAAATTCATCGAGGAAGGCGACGAGGAAGAGGCTTTCGACCAACAACGCAAGGTCGACGAAGGGGAGGAGATCAAGGGATTGCCGCCGCGCCATTACCCCGAATGGGACTATCTCAGCCAGACCTTCCGGCCGGACTGGGTGAGCGTGTACGAAGCATTGCATCCCAAAGGCAGCGCGGCCGATATCGACAAACTGCTGGCCAAGAACGCAGCCCTGGCCAAGCGCCTGAAACGCATGCTGGACCTGCTCAAGCCGCAGGAAAAAATGCGTATCCGCTACCAGGAAGAAGGCAGCGAGCTGGACCTGGACATCGCCCTGCGCTCCCTGATCGACTTCAAGAGCGGCGCCACCCCGGACCCGCGCATCAACATGAGCCACAAGACCAGCGGGCGCGACATCGCCGTGATGCTGCTGCTTGACCTGTCCGAATCCCTCAACGAAAAAGTGGCCGGCAGCGAGCAGACCATACTGGAGCTCAGTCAGGAAGCCGTGTCACTCCTGGCATGGGCGGTGGATAAACTGGGCGACCCCTTCGCCATCGGCGGCTTCCACTCCAACACCCGGCATGACGTGCGTTACCTGCACATCAAGGGCTACAGCGAGAACTGGAACGACGAAGTGAAGGCACGACTGGCGGCAATGGAAGCCGGCTACTCCACCCGCATGGGCGCCGCCATGCGCCACGCCGCCCACTACCTGGAAGCGCAGAAGGCCGACAAGAAGCTGATGCTGATCCTCACCGACGGCCAACCCTCAGACGTGGACACCAAGGATGAGCGCATGCTGATCGAAGATGCCCGGCAGGCCGTCAAGGAAATGGATCAGAAGGGCATCTACACTTACTGCATCAACCTCGACCCGAAAGCGGATGAATACGTCAGCGATATTTTCGGCAAACAGTACACGGTGGTCGATAATATCCAGCGCCTGCCGGAACGCCTGCCGCAGCTATTCATGGCGCTGACGAAGTAGGGCCAGCCTCAGACAGAGTCTGGTCCAGAAAATCCTTCACCGCCTTGACCATTTCCGCCTCATGATTGTTATAGAAGTGGTCTGCCTTCGGCACACTCGCCTGCTTAGCGCCAGCATTGCCTTTGAGCGAGGCGGCGCGTTCCTTGGCATGCTTCAGCACCGGGGGCAAATCGTTCTCTCCGTAGAGATCCAGAACCGGAATCCTGATTCCGGTGTAGGTGTCGCCACCGCCGATCCCTAGCGACGCCCACGCGACAAAATTATTCTGGTGTTTCATGACGTACACCCGGCTCATGCGCGAGCCCATGCTATGGGACACGATAGCGATTTTCTTGTAGCCCTTGGCGCTGAGAAAATTTACCGCGACGCCGATCCGCGACGCCGCTTCCGGAAAGGTGGCGAGGTATCGTTCTGCCTTGGCATCGACGGCAAGTACCGGCATTTGCACCGAGAGCGTGGCGTAGCCTCGATCGGCGAGTTCGGTGCGGAGTGTGCCGACCATGCCCCAGTCGGGATGGATGCCCAGGCCGTGCACGATGACGAGCGCTGCTTTGGCATCTTTCACCTCGGTCAGGAGAGTCAGGAATTTGTGCCCTTGACTGAGTTCCAGATAGACCGGATCACCCACCACGATGCCGGGTGCAATTTCATCCGCCCATTTCTTTTCCCGCGCATAGTCGGCGGCGGAAGCGGATAGGGCAAACGACAGCAGCAGGGCGGTCACGATAAATCGCATAAGATCTCCTCATTCCGATTGAAAATAATACTGGTTATAGTCATTAGCGGCCGCTCAATAATAACCCGCGAAGAACGCCGCATTGACCGGGCCGAGCTTATCGCCGATCATAGTTCAAACGCGAAAGGCAGGCTACTGAATGACAAAATATATTGGCATCCTCACCTCCGGCGGCGACAGCCCCGGCCTGAATGCAGCGATCCGCGGGGTCGGCAAGGCGGCCCTGAACCATTACGGCATGCAGATCATCGGCTTCCGCGACGGCTTCCGCGGGCTGATGGAGAACCGCGTCATGCGGCTTGACGGCGGGGAACTGTCCGACATCCTGACCCGCGGCGGCACCATCCTCGGCACCAGTCGCGACAAACCGCACCGCATGCCGGTCGGCGGCAAGCTGCTGGACATGACCGACGTGATCGTCGGCAATTACCAGGACAACCATCTCGATGCCCTGGTCTGCCTGGGCGGCGGCGGCACGCAAAAGAACGCCCTGCGCCTCAAGGAAAAAGGCCTCAACGTCATCACCCTGCCCAAGACCATCGATAACGACGTCGCCATGACCGACATCACCTTCGGCTTCGACACCGCGCTGGGCATCGCGACCGACGCGATCGACCGCCTCCACAGCACGGCGCACAGCCATCACCGCATCATCGTGGTGGAGATCATGGGCCACCGGGCAGGCTGGCTGGCCTTGGGCGCAGGCATTGCCGGCGGCGCCGATGTCATCCTGATTCCTGAAATCCCCTACGAGGTGGCCAGCGTAGCCGAGGCGATCCGCGAGCG
>JAIOJM010000404.1 GCA_019911785.1 Sulfuricella sp.
GCCCTCGTGGCACTTGGCGCAGAAGCGCTTCTTGTCGACGATGTCCGGCACGGCAGAATGGTCCGCCTTGTTCATGACCCACTCGAAGCCCGCCTGGCCCGGGTAGAAAAGAGTCATCTTCCTGGCTGGAACCTTGTCCCAATCGGGTGCCGCATAAGCTCCGCCCGCGACAAAGGCACCCATTACTGCAATCACGATTCTTTTCATCTACACACTCCCCTCACAGCCGCCTTTACATCGGACGGCACAATAACAAATCCCGTCCGAGCGGCCGGGTCAAATCAATCAATGTCCTTACTGCGCCGCCTTGGCCTCTTCCGCTTCCAGCAGCTGATGGACGGGTTTATGGGAAATACCCTTGTGGCAATCGATGCAGGTCTTCCCGTCCTCGATAGCACCTTCGTGCTTGACCACAGAGCGATCCTTTTGCTTGGTTTTATCCATCGTCTCAAACTTGTGGCAGTTGCGGCATTCCTTGGAGTCTGCGTCCTTCATTTTCTTCCACACCCGCTTGGCCATCTCCAGCCGCTTGGCCTCGAACTTCTCCGGCGTATTGACAGATTGCGTGATGTGGCCGATGACATCGCGTGCCGCCAGCAACTTCATGGTGAACTTGCGGCCATAGTCGACAGGGTTTTTGCTGCCGGCAACGTGGCAGTCGGCACAGGACACCGTAGTACCGGTGCGGTTGGTGTAGTGGACGGTCTTCTTGAGTTCTTCGTAGGGGATGGACATCTCGTGGCAGGAGAGACAGAATTCCGTGCGATTCGTCCATTCCATGCCGGTATTCAGACCGCCCCATATGAGAATGCCGCCGAGGGTGCCAATGGCGATCATTCTTAGCATCGAGCACTTCGGCGGCTTCATCAAGCGATGCAGGAACCCGCGTTTTTCGTTGACTTCGGCGTCGCAGGACGGCGGTTGTGTGTTTTCACCCATTGCTTAAACCCTATCTAAGTCGCAACGCTAGCATCCGCTAGCGGTAAGTTCAGAACAGTAGAAAGGGAAGACGAATCGGACGGGTGACGGACAAACAGTCGGAAACTGTGGCGGCCACGAGCAAACCATATCCGATGGAAAAACGGCCCAGAACAGGCCATTCAATCATCTCCCCCGTGGCGCCAGCCATGCCCGTTCAACCGGGCTGACCAACGATTTTATGTACCTTTAGCCATCAGCAACGTGCTAGAAAAAGCGCGCGGCGCCGGATGGTATTCGGTCTCTTCTTCTTAAAGTGTCTTTGCACCTTGAAATTAATTTAAACCATATTTTCGCCGGAAGCAATAAATTTTTTTCTACCTAAATCCTTGCGCCCCTCCATGGCGGTGAGCGCACCAACAAAAAAACCCCGCACCAGGCGGGGTTTTTGCATTTCAGTACACTACGGATCAGGTCGACATCTCGTGCAGGATGTTCTTGATCCAGCTCCTGGCATAAACCGCTTCCAGCTCGGACAGATCCGGCGACACGCCGCCCGAGTTCGGCACGGCAATGGTCTTGCCTTCCGCCACCTTGTAGATGCCGGCCACGGATATCGCCTCCTTCTCGGTCACGTAGCTGTAGCAAACGTTGGCGTGGGACGGGTCAATCAGATCCTTGCCATTCATCAGCTGCACGATGTTGGTCGCGCACACCTTCGCCTGGGAATTGGCAGAGTAGCCGGACTTCGGCATCGCGCCGGCAATGCAGGCATCGCCGATGATATGCACGTCCTTGGCAATAGTGGATTCGAAGGTCAGCTGGTTGACCGGGCACCATTTCTTGTCCTCGCCCACCACGCCGGCTTTATGCGCGATCAGGCCGGCCTTCTGCGGCGGCACCAGGTTAATCAGGTCGCCCTTGATTTCTTCCACACCGGTATCCACGGTACGTTTTTTATGATCGACCTTGGTCACTTTGTTGGCGGCATGGTAATCGATCATGCCCGCATAATGCTTGGCCCAGGCCTTCTTGAACAACGGGCCCTTGGAAACGATGTCCGGGTTGGCGTCGAGCACGATGATCTTGGCCGTCGGATTGTGGTTTTTCAGGTGCCAGGCAAACATGCTGATCCGCTCGTACGGCCCAGGCGGGCAACGGAACGGCGTCATGGGGATAGACATCACCACCGTGCCGCCCTTGGGCAGGTCTACCAGCTGCTTGCGCAGCAGCAGGGTCTGCTCGCCCGCTTTCCATGCGTGCGGCACGTGCTTGGGCGTCTCGACCGGGTCATAGCCTTCGATTTCCTCGAAGCGGAAATCGATGCCGGGAGAAAGCACCAGGCGGTCGTAGCTGATGGAGCCCCCGGAAACTACGACCTTCCTGGCGGCGGTGTCCACTGCGGTCACTTCATCGTAAACCATCTTGATGCCGTTGTTTGCCGCAAGCTTGTCATAGGTGATGGTGTTGTCCTTGATATCGCGGAAACCACCGATGACAGTATTGCTGAACGGGCAGGAAACGTACTGCTTGCTGCGCTCGACAATCACCACTTCGATGGAGGGATCGTTCACGCGTATGTATTTTGCAACGATGCTGCCACCGTAGCCGCCACCGATCACCACCACGCGGCGGCCTTTCTTGGGCAACATCTCGGCAGCCGATGCAATGAAGGGCGCCCCCGCCAAACCTACGCCAGTTGCCGCTCCCAGCAGCTTGATAAAACTTCTGCGGTCCATATTCGACATATTCTTTTCCTCCTCAATTATTGCTGGCTGGCGTAGAAGTGCATCAGAGCATCAACGTCATCCTTGCTCAGGCCTTCTAATTTTTCCGCCATTTTCTTCGGCATCGGACGCTTCTTCGCCAGGAAATCGTCCATGGTGATCTGTAGATATTCGAGCCACTGGCCGGCAATCACACCACCATCTTCAGACTCGCGGCCATCTTCCTGATGGCATTTCTTGCAATTCTGGCTGTGCAGTTCCTTGCCTTTCACTGCCTTGGCGGAATTCACGCTTTGCGCGTAGCGCACGAACTTCTGCTGGCTGAAGAATTCGCCCATGGCGTTGAAATCATCGTCGGAGTAGGCCTTTGCAATCCGATTCATAACGGTTCCAGGACGCTCTTCACTCTTAAATTTTTTCATGGCATCGGAAATATATACCGCCGGCTGCCCAGCCAGCGTAGGTATGCTGGGGCCAACGCTTTGGCCAAAGCCGCCGTGACAGGCGGAGCAGGTATTCGACAACATGGCGGGGGTGGCACCAGCTGCCCACAGCGACGAACTGACGGCAAGCCCTCCGGCCAGCAAAGCAAGGTTAAACAGTTTGAGTCTCATTGTTCCTCCTAATTTATTAAACGTCGTCAAGCTCATAATACCTTGTCCGCGGTATTTTTTGCGAGGCCGCGTATTTAAGTCCTCTATGCACCCGAAGGACTTAATCTGGATAACCTCTGAAAATTGAACTACATAAAAACGCCTTTACAACTGGGCGTGGCGCACTTCCACTCCCAGTCGCAAAGGCTGTACGGCGCGGCCGAATATCAGTTTCCTGACTTGTTCGACCGGAAAGTGTTGCTCACCAGCGGTTGCGCGTTGACCTGCGGAACATGGCACTGGTTGCAGTTGTAGCGCGCCATTGAGATCTTGTCCATCACCTTGCCATCGCGGTCCTTGTAGTGGCTGTCGCCGATCTTGGGTGCCTTTTCCTCCTTGTAGAACGGCTTGTCATGGCATTCCAGGCAGCGGTTCACCTTGAAATTGATGTTATAGCCATCGGCCTTGTGCGGAATCAGCGGCGGCTGCTGCTCAAAGCTGCGGGCAATCTTTTCCTGCTCGCCCGGCGTCTTGCCGGCGTACTCCGTCATGGCCGGCACCAGATCCTGCGCGGTCAGCTGGTTCGGGCGCAGGCCGCGCACATCGACTTTTTCGCCCGTGGCGGCGCAGGACGCGACCAGGACAGTAACGAGCGCTGCAAAAAGCGTCGCTACAAGGGGTTTCATAGTCTTCATGTATTCCTCCATCAAATCAGTAAGCGATATTCCGGTAAGGGGCGCCGCACGAGGCGGCGCCCATCGACTCGTGCCAAGCTAGACCTTAACCACCCTGACCGCGCATTTCTTGAAATCGGTTTCCTTGGAAATGGGGCAGGTCGCATCCAGGGTCAGCTTGTTCACCATACGACTTTCGTCGAAGAAGGGAATGAACACCAGACCTACCGGCATCTTGTTGCGGCCGCGGGTTTCCACCCGGGTCAGCACCTCGCCGCGCCGGGTCACCAGCTTCACCGCATCACCCCGCTTGAGGCCGCGGGACCTGGCGTCATCCGGGTGCATGAACACCAGCGCATCCGGGAACGCCTTGTACAGTTCCGGCACGCGCCGCGTCATCGAACCGGTATGCCAGTGCTCCAGCACGCGGCCGGTGCACAGCCACAGGTCGTATTCCTTGTCCGGCTGCTCGGCGGCTGGCTGGTAGGGCAGCGCGAAAATCACCGCCCTGCCGTCCGGCTTGCCGTAGAACTTCACCCCCTCGCCTTTCTTCACGTAAGGGTCATAGCCCTCGCGGAAGCGCCACAGGGTTTCCTTGTTGTCCACCACCGGCCAGCGCAGGCCGCGCGACTTGTGGTACACCTCGAAATCGGCCAGGTCGTGAGCATGGCCGCGCCCGAAGGTGGCGTACTCCTCGAACAGGCCTTTCTGCAGGTAGAAACCGACATCCCTGGATTCGTCGTTGTCATACCCGGCTTGCAGTTGCGAAAGCGGGTACTTGTTGACCTGGCCGTTGGCATAAAGAACGTCGTACAGGGTCTTGCCCTTGACCTCCGGCATCTTGGCGATCAAATCCGCTGGCCACACCTCCTCAACCTTGAAGCGCTTGGAGAATTCGATGTACTGCCACAGGTCGGAGCGGGAGTCGCCCTGCGGCTTGACCTGCTGGCGCCAGAACTGGGTGCGGCGCTCGGCGTTGCCGTAGGCGCCTTCCTTCTCCATCCACATCGCGGAGGGCAGAATCAGGTCGGCCGCCAGTGCTGACAGGGTCGGGTAGCAGTCTGACACCACGATAAAGTTGGCCGGGTTGCGCCAGCCGGGATAGACCTCCCCGTTGACGTTGGGCCCCGCCTGCATGTTGTTGGTGGTGGAAGTCCAGTAGAAATTCAGCTTGCCGTCCTTCAGCATGCGGCTTTGCAGCACGGCATGGAAGCCGGGCTTGTCGGGAATGGTGCCAGCGGGCAATTTCCAGATTTTCTCGGAGATTTCCCGATGCTTCGGGTTCATCACCACCATGTCGGCGGGCAGGCGATGGGCGAAGGTGCCCACCTCGCGCGCCGTACCGCAGGCAGACGGCTGGCCGGTCAGCGAGAACGGGCCGTTGCCGGGCTCGGAGATCTTGCCCACCAGCAGGTGCACGTTGTAGAGCATGTTGTTGACCCAGGTGCCGCGGGTATGCTGGTTGAAGCCCATGGTCCAGTAGGACACCACCTTGGTCTTGGGGTCGGCGTAGGTCTTGGCCAGCGCCTCCAGCCTGTCCTTGGGCACGCCCGAAATCTCATGCGCCTTGTCCAGGGTGTATTCAGACACGAACTGCTTGAACTCGTCGAAGCTGATCGGCGTAGCCTTGTCAGGAGCGCCCTTGGGCTTGCCATCGGGGCCGGGGTAGCCGTTGTTGCCAGCCGCCACTTCGAGCGGATGGTTGGGGCGCAGACCGTAGCCGATGTCGGTGACGCCTTTGGCGAAGTTGACATGCTTCTTGACGAAATCCTCGTTCACCGCATTGTTCTGGATGATGTAGTTGCAGATGTAGTTGAGGATCGCCAGATCGGACTGCGGCGTGAAGATCAGCTCGTTGTCCGCCAGTTCGCAGCTGCGGTGGGTGAAGGTGGACAGCACGTGCACCTTGACATGGTTCGCGGTAAGGCGACGGTCGGTGATGCGCGACCACAGGATCGGATGCATCTCGGCCATGTTGGATCCCCACAGAACGAAGGCGTCGGCGTGCTCGGCGTCGTCGTAGCAGCCCATCGGCTCGTCGATGCCGAAGGTGCGCATGAAGCCAGCCACGGCGGAAGCCATGCAATGGCGGGCGTTGGGGTCGAGGTTATTGGAACGGAAACCGGCCTTGAACAGCTTGGCGGCAGCGTAGCCTTCCCACACCGTCCACTGGCCGGAACCGAACATGCCAATGGCGGTCGGCCCCTTGGCTTTCAGCGTTTCCTTGACCTTCTTCTCCATGATGTCGAAGGCGGCATCCCAGCTAACCGGGGTAAACTCGCCGTTCTTGTCGAACTTGCCGTCTTTCATCCGCAGCAGCGGCGTGGTCAGGCGATCCTTGCCGTACATGATCTTGGACAGGAAATAGCCCTTGATGCAGTTCAGGCCCTTGTTGACGGGCGCATCCGGGTCGCCCTGGGTTGCCACAATGCGGCCGCCCTTGGTGCCGATCAGCACGCCGCAACCGGTACCGCAGAAGCGGCAGGCGCCCTTGTCCCATTTAATGCCGGTATCGCCGCCCGCCGCCAGCGCCTCCCGCACGCCCGGCACCGTCACTCCAGCCGCAACAGCCGTCGCGGCCACTGCACTGGTCTTGATAAACTCACGTCGCGTCAACTTCATTTCAGGCCTCCTCGCAAAACATCATCGTTTCTCAAAATTGTTCAAGCAGCCGCTTCCGCGAGCATCTCGCCGATCGTTACGGCGGAAACCGGGCATGGCCCATAACACGCCCCGCAGCCGGTGCAGGCTATGGGATCGACTTCCGGCCGGGCAACCGCGCCGACAGAAATTCTGAAGCGGATGGCGCCAACCGGGCAGGACTCGCCGCAGGTTCGGCACACCACCTGCTTGTGGGCAAGACAGGACGGCGCGATGATGGCCTTCAATGGCCAGGGCGCACCGTCAGCCCGCCTGTTCAAGACGCCGCTTTTGCACTTTCCTGCGCAGTCG
>JAIOJM010000405.1 GCA_019911785.1 Sulfuricella sp.
CAGAGCCGCCCCACGGCAGTCAACCTGTTCTGGGCGCTGCAACGCATGCGCCAGGTGTGGCACGGCATGGGCGCAGCCGCACCGGCGGTCGTGGCCGAACGCTTACTGGACGAGGCCCATGAAGTCGATGCCGAGGACATCCGCATCAACCGCGCCATGGGCGCGGCTGGTGCAGCGCTGCTTGCCGACGGCGCGCGCGTGCTCACCCACTGCAATGCCGGAGCCTTGGCCCCGGCAGGATGGGGCACGGCACTGGGTGTGATCCGCTCGGCAGCGGAGGCGGGCAAGAAGATCTCGGTCATCGCCGACGAGACCCGCCCATTCCTGCAAGGGGCACGCCTCACCGCGTGGGAGATGGTGCAGGAGAAGATCCCGGTGACCCTGATCACCGACAACATGGCCGGCCACCTGATGGCGCACGGCGAGGTCGACGCAGTGATCGTCGGCACCGACCGGGTGGCGGCCAACGGCGACGTGGCCAACAAGATCGGCACCTACATGGTGGCCGTGCTGGCACGCCGCCACAACATCCCGTTCTACGTCGCCTGCCCGCTTTCCACCATCGATTTGAACATTGCATCGGGGGCAGAAATCCCGATCGAGGAGCGGGCTCCGGAGGAGGTGACAGGCTTCCGCGACTGCCAGTGGGCGGCGCAAGGCGTCAAGGTGCGCAACCCGGCCTTCGACGTTACCCCGGCAGAACTGGTAACGGCGCTGATCACCGAGAAGGGCGTGGTGCGGGAACCCGACAAAGAAAAGATTGCAGCGCTATTCCAGCTGAACTAACCGGCAATATCGGCGTATTGGCACTTCCCTACGCTTTATCGTTGTTGCCGTTATTTCTTCTGAGTATTACAATAAAAAACTTAGTAATACAAAAGGAATCTTGCCGTGTCGACAACACTCACCAGCAAGGGCCAAGTAACCATCCCCAAGCAAATTCGAGATGCGCTGCATCTGACGCCAGGAAGCGCAGTGGACTTCGCCGTCAATCGCGATGGCGACGTAGTGCTCCACAAGGTAAACGCTCGCCCAAGCCGTAAGCCAGATCGTTTCGAAGCCGCCCGCGGCAAGGCCGACGTAAAATGGCGGACCGACGATCTGATGGCACTGCTACGCGGCGAGGACTGATGCTGCTGGTCGATACCAATGTACTGGTCGACGTTCTGGAGGACGATCCGACATGGGCCGATTGGTCGATCAATCAATTGCGCGCTCAATCCAAGATTCATCGGCTGGCAATCAATCCCATCATCTACTCCGAGCTGTCGCTGACGTTCTCTACAGTGGAAGCACTGGATCAGACTCTCGACCAACTGGGTTTGGTCATGATCGAAATTCCGCGCCCGGCCCTCTTTCTCGCCGGCAAGGCGTTCGTGCGCTACCGCCGGCAAGGGGGTAGCAAAAGCAATGTCCTCGGTGATTTCTTCATTGGGGCGCACGCAGCCGTATCGGGCAATGCGCTTCTGACTCGGGATACCCGACGGTATACGTCCTATTTCCCCAGCGTCATGTTGATCGCACCGGAAACATCGGCATAAAATCGGCGGGCCATCCTGTCATCTCCACGCCACCCTTGCGTGGAGGGAACGTGCTGCTGTCTAATCGGGCTACGTCCCCTATTATTTGTTTGAGAACGAAGCGTGATCGGTTCCGGGGATGGTTGAGTAAGGGTTTTGATCGGAATGTTGTGACCTGGATCGAAAGTGAAATCACCTATCTTGATCAAGACATCGAGGCGGCAGAAATTTCAGAGGAAAGGGAATCTTGGAATCGTCCATCCAACAATTAATTGCAGATAAACAAAAGTGTCATAGGGGACGTAGCCCAATTAGCCCGTATTGAAAAAATTGCAGCGCTATTCCGCCAGGAATAGCTGGAGAAGTTCGTTCAGGAATCGCTGGCCTAGCAGGGTCGGCCGGATGTGCAGGGCATCGCGCTCGATCAGGCCGCGCCGCTGCGCCTCTTCCAGCATCGGCAGGGCGGCGGTCAGCGACTGGCCGGTGCGGGCGGAAAACAGGCTGACCGGGAAGCCCTCGGTCAGGCGCAGGGCGTTCATCATGAACTCGAACGGCAGCTCGTCTGAAGAGACGGTGCGCTCTTCTTCCACCGCGTTGCCCGCCAGCGCCCGCTCCATATAGGTTTTCGGCTGGCGATAACGCACCTGGCGCAGAACCCGGTCGTGCAGCGTGAGCTTGCCGTGCGCCCCCGCTCCTATCCCCAGGTAGTCGCCGAACAGCCAGTAATTGAGGTTGTGTTTGCAGCGCTTGTGCTTCTTGGAGAATGCGGAAGTCTCGTAATGTTCGTAGCCGGCCCCGGCCAGTTCCGCCTCGATGGCTTCCTGCATCGCCGCCGACACATCGTCATCCGGCAGAGCCGGCGGCTGGTTGTAAAACACCGTATTGGGTTCCAGAGTGAGG
>JAIOJM010000406.1 GCA_019911785.1 Sulfuricella sp.
TGCCGTGCATGGTGCCGACCGGGGTGGCGATCACGCAGCCGCTGGTGTATTCGAAGCTCTCGCCCGGCTTCAGCAGCGGTTGCTCTCCGATTACGCCCAGGCCGCGCACTTCCTGCACCTGGTCGGTGGCATCGGTGATGACCCAGTGGCGGCTGATCAACTGGGCGGCGACGCTGCCGGTATTGGTGATGGCGATGGTGTAAGCGAAGACGTACCGTTCCAGATCGACGTCGGATTGGTCGGGAACGTACTCGACGTGGGTTTTTACCGTGATTTCATATTTCTTGCTGTCAGCCATCCGGCTATTCCACACGAATTTGGCTTTCCTGGCAAGCATGGGATAAAATCCAAACTTTTGGTTTATTAAGGAAGTGCCATGCCCCAATACAGAATTGCGCCGAGCATCCTGTCCGCCAACTTCGCCACGCTGGGCCTGGAGGTGGACAATGTTCTCGCCGCCGGCGCCGATATCGTTCACTTCGACGTCATGGACAACCATTATGTGCCCAACCTGACCATCGGCCCGCTGGTGTGCGAGGCCCTGCGCAAGCATGGCGTGACCGCCCCCATCGACGTGCACCTGATGGTCAAGCCGGTGGACCGCATCATCCCCGACTTCGCCAAGGCCGGCGCCAGCTACATCACTTTCCACCCGGAAGCTTCCGAGCACGTCGACCGCACCATCGGCCTGATCAAGGAAAGCGGCTGCAAGGCCGGCCTGGTGTTCAACCCGGCCACCCCGCTGGACGTGCTGGAATACACCCTGGACAAGCTCGACATGGTGCTGCTGATGTCGGTGAACCCCGGCTTCGGCGGCCAGAAATTCATTCCCTACGTCCTGGACAAGGCCCGCAAGGTGCGCCAGATGATCGACGCGCGCGGCCTGAACGTGAGCCTGGAAATTGACGGCGGCGTTGGTCCCGGCAACATCCTGGAAGTCGCCAGGGCCGGCGTGGACACCTTCGTGGCCGGTTCCGCCGTGTTCGGCGCGGCCAAAGACAGCGATCCGCACCGCTACGATTCGATCATTGGCGCGTTGCGCGCTGAATTGGCCAAGGTTTAACAGCTTGAACCGCAGAGGCGCGGAGGCGCAGAGGACTGCGAAATCTGTTTCATGGCGATGGCGCGTCTAGCTGTCTGTCTGGGTCAATTACATGATTTTGGGATTTTCTCTGCGCCTCTGCGCCTCTGCGGTGAAGTGTTTTTATGAATAAAAAATTCCCTCTTCCAGTCAAAGCCGTCGTCATCGACCTCGACGGCACGCTGCTGGACACCGCGCCGGACATCGCCGAGGCGGCGCAGCGCATGCTGCGCGACTTGGGGATGGCGCCGGTCAGCCTGGAGAGAATCCGGTCCTACATCGGCAACGGCATCGCCAACCTGGTGAAGCGGGCGCTCACCGGCGAAATGCACGGCAAGCCGGACGACGCGCTGTTCGCCAGGGCGCTGCCGCTGTTCGAGAAGCATTACGACGAAGTGCTGTACCGCGAGACCCAGCCTTATCCTGGCGTCACGGAAGGGCTGAATGCCCTGCGCGATGCCGGTTACACCCTGGTCTGCATCACCAACAAGGCGCAGCGCTTCACCCTGCCGCTCTTGGCGGCGATGGGCATGAAGGATGATTTCGACCTGATCCTGTCCGGCGACAGCCTGCCGCGCAAGAAGCCCGATCCCCTGCCGCTGCGTTATGCGGCGATCTACTACGAGGCCGAGCCCAAGGACCTGCTGCTGGTGGGGGATTCCCTGAACGACAGCCTGGCCGCGCGTGCCGCCGGCTGCCCGGTGGTGCTGCTGCCTTACGGCTACAACGGCGGCAAGGACGTGCGCGAGCAGGATTGCGACGCAGTGATCGAAAGCCTGTCTGAAGTTGTCGGGCTAATCAGGAAAGCATAATTTAAATGAACCGCAGAGGCGCGGAGGCGCAGAGAAGGGCGATATTCAGTTTAAGGCGATGGCGGCTCTGGCCTTGAGCTATAAATGGGTTTTTGCCCTGAATGGAGTTTTTTTGTTTTTCTCTGCGCCTCCGCGCCTCTGCGGTGAAAGATTTTATGACTGAACACGAATTCAACACCCTAGCCAATCAAGGCTACAACCGCATCCCGCTGGTGCGGGAAACCCTGGCTGACCTCGACACGCCCTTAAGCGTTTATCTCAAGCTCGCCAACCGGCCCTATTCCTACCTGCTTGAATCGGTGGTGGGGGGCGAGCGTTTCGGCCGTTATTCCTTCATCGGCCTGCCGGCCAAAACCCGGATCAGGGTGCATGGCCGCAGCGTGAGCGTCGAAAATGAGGGCACGGTGCTGGAGCGGGTTGAAACCGACGACCCGCTCCAGTTTGTCCAGGATTACGCCGCGCGCATGAAAGTGGCCGAGCACCCCGGTCAGCCCCGCTTCACCGGCGGGCTGGCGGGCTACTTCGGCTACGACACCATCCGCTATATCGAGAAAAAGCTGGCCCACGCCGTCAAGCCGGACGTGCTGGGCACGCCGGATATCCTGCTGCTGCTGTCGGAGGAAGTTGCGGTGGTGGACAACCTGTCCGGCAAGATTTACCTGGTAGTCTACGCCGATCCCGCCCAGCCCGGCGCATACATCCGCGGCCAGGCGCGGCTGGACGAAATGCGCAGCCAGTTGAACCGGCCAGTGGCAATCCCCGTCACGGCTTCTTATCCGCCTGCGCAGGCCGCATCGGAATTCGGCGAAGACGCTTTCAAGCGGGCGGTGGAAAAAGCCAAGCGCTACATCTTCGACGGCGACATCATGCAGGTGGTGCTGTCCCAGCGCATGTCGCAGCCTTTCGCCGCCTCGCCGCTTTCTCTCTACCGCGCGCTGCGCTCGCTCAATCCTTCTCCGTACATGTTCTATTACGACATGGGCGATTTCCAGGTGGTCGGCTCGTCGCCGGAAATCCTGGTGCGGCTGGAAGAGGAAACCGTCACCGTGCGCCCGATCGCCGGCACCCGCCCGCGCGGCAAGACCCGCGAAGAGGACGAGGCCCTGGCCGCCGATTTGCTGGCCGACCCCAAGGAACTGGCCGAACACCTGATGCTGATGGACCTGGGCCGCAACGATGCGGGCCGCGTCGCCCAGACCGGCTCGATCAAGGTCACCGAGAACATGGCCATCGAGCGCTACTCCCATGTCATGCACATTGTTTCCAATGTCGAGGGCAAGCTGAAAAGCGGCCTGAACGCGATGGACGTGCTGCGCGCCACCTTCCCGGCCGGCACCGTGTCCGGCGCGCCCAAGGTGCGCGCGATGGAAATCATCGACGAACTGGAACCGACCAAGCGCGGCATCTACGCCGGCGCGGTGGGCTATCTCGGCTTCAACGGCGACATGGATCTGGCAATCGCCATCCGTACCGCCGTGGTCAAGGATGGCACGCTCTACGTCCAGGCGGGCGCCGGCATCGTCGCCGACTCGGTGCCCGAGAGCGAATGGACGGAAACCCGCAACAAGGCCCGCGCCGTTCTGCGCGCGGCGGAGCTGGCGCTTAGTGGATTGACTGGCCAGAATGACTGAAATGCCTTACCGCAAGGGACGCGAAGGTACGCAAAGGAATTCGGTTAAGGTTTCCTTCGCGTACCTTTGCGTCCTTAGCGGTGAAAGGGTTTATCTATGCTTTTGATGATCGACAACTACGACTCCTTCACCTACAACCTGGTGCAGTACTTCGGCGAGCTGGGTGCGGAGGTGCGGGTGTTCCGCAACGATGAAATTACCGTGGAGCAGGTCGCGGCGCTCAAGCCCGACCATATCGTGATTTCCCCCGGTCCGTGCACGCCCAACGAGGCGGGCATCTCGGTGCCGCTGATCAGGGAATTTGCCGGCAAGGTGCCGGTTCTCGGCGTTTGCCTCGGTCACCAGAGCATCGGCCAGGCCTTCGGGGGGAAGATTGTCCACGCAGCCCAATTGATGCATGGCAAGACCTCGATGATCCACCACAAGGACACGGGCGTGTTCAGGGGCCTGCCCAACCCGTTCCGCGCCACCCGCTATCATTCCCTGGTGATTGAGCGCGAGAGCCTTCCCGATTGCCTGGAGATCACCGCCTGGACCGAAGACGGCGAGATCATGGGGGTGCGCCACAAGACCCTGCAGGTGGAAGGCGTGCAGTTCCATCCAGAATCCATCCTGACCGAATACGGTCATGAGATGCTGGCGAATTTTCTGAAAGAGAAACGGTAGAACTCCCTCTCCCCAGCCCTCCCCCGCAAGGGGGGAGGGAGCCTTCATTGGCTATTGCACTTGGGTGGGTAAGCGAGCTATCCCCGCGCGACGGGGCGAGAGTCGGGTGGGGAGGATAACTCCTCGTACCGTGATGTTTTAGCCCCCTCCCCCCTCGCGGGGGAGGGCTGGGGAGAGGGGG
>JAIOJM010000407.1 GCA_019911785.1 Sulfuricella sp.
AAAAACTGGCCTGACGGGGAACATTATGTGGGAAAGAATCTATCGCATGCTGGTGAAGGAATTCATCCAGGTGCTGCGCGACCCGCGCATGAAGGCGCTGATCTTCGTGATGCCGGTGATCCAGCTGATCATGTTCGGCTACGCCGTGACCACCGACGTGGACCACATCAAGACCGCGGTGTGCGACCTCGACAAGAGTCCGCAGAGCCGTGCCCTGATCGAGCGCTTCACGGCTTCCGGCTATTTCACCGTGGTGGACAACACCAACAATCCAGAAAGGCTGGGCGAACTGCTCGACCGGGGCAAGGTTACTATCGGCATCCAGATCAACCGCGGCTTTGCCGACGACCTGCGCTCGGGCAGGCAGGCGGTGATCCAGACGATAGTCGACGGCACCGATTCGAATACCGGCACGGTGGCGATGGACTACGCCCAGCGCATCACCCAGGAATTTTCCCGGGCGCGATCTGCCCCGGTAGAACTGACCCAACTGGCGCAGCCGCAGACCAACCCCATCGAGCTGCGTTCGCGCGCCTGGTTCAACCCCGACCTGAAGAGCCGCTATTTCAACGTCCCCGGCGTGATCGCCGTGGTGCTGCTGCTGATTTCCCTGCTGCTCACCGCCATGGCGATCGTGCGCGAGCGCGAGATCGGCACCATGGAGCAGCTGATGGTGACGCCAATCCGGCCACTGGAACTGATTCTCGGCAAGACCCTGCCGTTCGTGCTGATCAGCTTCATCGACGTGCTGGTGGTGACCTTTATCGGGGTCAACTGGTTCCACGTGCCGATCTACGGCAGCCTGTGGCTGCTGATGTTCGGTGCCGGGCTGTATCTGATGTCCACTATCGGGGTGGGGCTGTTCATTTCCACCATTTCCCAGACCCAGCAGCAGGCGCTGATGTCGTCGTTTTTCTTCTACCTCCCTGCGGTACTGCTGTCCGGCTTCATGTTCCCGATTTCTAACATGCCGGAGCCGGCACAGTGGCTCACCTATCTCAACCCGCTGCGCTACTTCCTGGCCATCATCCGGGACATCTTCCTCAAGGGCAGCGGCTGGGAAATCCTGTGGCCCCAGTTCGCCGCCCTGGCGGTGCTGGGCACCGCACTTTTGCTCATTAGCTCGCTTCGTTTCCAGAAAAGGATGGCCTGATATGAAAAACCCTCGCAATGTTGTACTCAATCTCTTCGCCTCTTCCTGCATACTGTTCGCCGCAAGCGGCGTGCACGCGGCCGAACCGCTCGCCCTGCAGAAGGTCATGAAAGACCTGGGCAAGAACATGCAGACCATCACCGACGGGATTTCCCGCGAGGACTGGGAACTGGTGGAGAAAACCGCGCCCCTGATCGCCGATCACCCCCAGCCGCCGATGATGGAAAAAATGCGCATCATGAGCTTCGTGGGCACTAACATGGGCAAGTTCAAGGCTCATGACGGCGAAACCCACGACCAGGCGCAGGCGGCAGGCAAGGCTGCAAAAGCCAAGGACGGCCCGGGCGTCATTCTCGCCTTCCAGAAACTCCAGACCAGCTGCTACAACTGCCACAGCGAATTCCGCAAACCGTTTGTGGTGCATTTTTACGGCAAGAAAGACGCCGTCCAGTGATCGAATTTCACAGCACAGGAGCAGTTTCATGACCACATCCAAACAACAACGCGGATTCAGTATCTGGGCGATTTCCCTGATCGCGGTCGGGTTCGGCCTGCTGACCATCAGGGAAGGCGGCACGATCCTCGGCGATGAAGCGGCGCGCACCGCGGCGGGCAACTATGTGCCGTTCGTGCTCTGGTTCAATTTCGTGGCGGGCTTCGCCTATGTCGTCGCCGGTGCCGGGCTGTGGCTGCAGCAACGCTGGGCGGTTGGGCTGGCCGTCGCCATCGCCGCGGCGACAGCCCTCACTTTTGCGGCTTTCGGCGTGCACGTCTATTCCGGCGGCGCCTACGAGCAGCGCACGGTGATCGCCATGAGCCTGCGAACGCTGGTATGGGTGACAATTGCGGCCATTGCCTGGCGCCGGCTGGTGCGGCGTCTGGCGTGATGCCATGCAGGCCTCCCCTCACGATGCAGGTGCCGGCAAGGCGTGGGCAGGGGAAAGCCGCGTGGGTGCTCGCGCTGTTTTTACACGTCGTGCCGGCCATCGCACAAGCCGCCAATGAAGATGCCTCCGGCATCAAGGGTTGCAAGGCGGATGAGGTCGTCAGATTCCGCGGGGGTACCGCAAGGCTGGAGAACGACCTTTTTACCGGTACTGACCAGAATTACACGAGCGGCGTGGCATTCGCCGCTGTTTCGCACGACATCGCCGGCAAGCTGCGAACCGAGTGCCTGCCCACACCGGTGCGACTGCATGCGGAATTCATCAAGTTTCTGAACCCCGGTTTTTGGACCGATGCGGAAAACTCCGCACATACGCAAAACGTGGTGGTGAAGTTTGGCCAATCCATGTTCACACCGAAAGATCCTGCCAGGACCGACCTGATCCCGGACGATCGGCCTTATGCGGGCTTGCTGTACGTGGGCATGTCGTGGAACCGCCGGAAACATGAACCACAAAACAACTCGGAAATACTCGATACACGCGAGATCACCCTGGGCGTCATCGGCCCGCTGTCTCTCGCGGAACAGTCACAAAACCGGGTTCACGATGCGATCGGTGCCGATAGATTTCTCGGTTGGCAACACCAGTTGAAGAATGAGCCTGCGCTGCAATTGGCCATAGACCGCAAATTCAGGGACTATCGCGGAACGGGCGCGATCACGCCCGGTTTCTCTGCCGATTCGATACGCTCACTGGGACTGCGGCTAGGCAACATCGAAACTTCCGCTTCCCTGGGCATCGAAGGGCGTATCGGCTGGAATCTGCCGAACGACTTCGGCACCTATCCGATCAGACCCGGCGCCGAAAATCGTCCGCCATCCGCTGCCATCATCCCCAGCGGCCCGGGCGATGCCCCTACGGCGGTCGTCAGGCCGCGACCTGGCGTTCACCTCTTCGGGACGATGGAAACAAAGTTCGTCGCGCATGACTTTTCGCTCGACGGCAACCTCTTTCGATCAAGCCACAGCGTCACTCGCCGACCATGGGTTGCCCAGGCTGCTGTCGGGGTCAGCGCTCATGGCCCGGTGGCCGGGCACGGCGTCAGGCTGGCCGTGATGCGTGTTTACCGTTCGCGTGAATTCGAGGAGCAGGGGCCAAACCAGGCTTATGGCTCTATCGCGCTGAGCATTGACTTCTAAAAACGCATGCGCACCTTCATGGCATCCATGCCTGAAAATTTGAAATCACATGAAACACTGACCAGGGAAAGCAAGAGATGAGCGAACACAGGCAACGGCTATCAACGGAAGAACGCCAGGAAGAAATCATCAGGGCTGCCGTGGAACTTGCCGGCGAGCAGGGGGTGGACAGCGTGACGACTCAGGACATGGCGGATGCCGTGGGCATCACCCAGGGCGCGATTTTCCGCCACTTCCCCAACAAGGACATGATCTGGCTGGCGGTCATCCACTGGGTGAGAGGTCGTCTGATGAGCGTGGTGGATATGGCGGCGGAGCAGGGCAGCGACCCGCTCGATTCCCTGGAGAAGATGTTTTTCGCTCACCTGGCATTCGTCGACAAGGTGCCTGCGATCCCGAAGCTGGTATTTACCGATCAGCTGCTGAAGAAAAACCCCAAGATCAAGGAACTGATCCGCAGCATCCTGGCGGATTACGAGGCCAAAGTGACCGGCCTCCTTGCCCAGGCCAGGGCGCAGAATCTGGTTCGCCCGGACCTGGACGAGCACGGCGCCGCCGTCATGTTTACCGGCATCATTCAGGGCCTGGTGATGCGGGTTTCCATTATAGAAGCACGAAAATCACTGATTGCCGAGGGGAAGCTGGTATTTCCCATTTTTCTCCACGGCATCGGCAGCGTGCGTGCAACCGGCGCAAAACAAGCCTGAACCAATCAAGGCCCTCAACTCGGAGACAAGCATGCAAGACCTGCAAGAAACCTGGATCGCAATAAAACTCGGCGGGATGATCATTGTGCCGCTGTCGTTGCTGGCGATCATCGCCTTGGCCATCATGCTTGAGAAAGCATTCATCTATTGGCGTTATGCCCGTCTGCCGCTTAACCTGCTCAAGCTCGTAGAAACCTATGGCTTCGCCTGGGAAGAGCTGGAGAAAAGGCTTTACGGTCTGCATGACCGCCATTACTTCAGGCGCTTTTTCGAAGTGGTCATCGCCAACCGGAGCCGCCCCGCATGGTGGACCGAATCCCGTGCGGCTGACGAAGCCCAGCTGATCGAAACAGCCCTTGCCAGCAGGTTGTGGGTGCTGGAGACCATCGTCACTGCCGCACCCTTGCTCGGGCTGATGGGAACCATTGGCGGCATGATGGATGCTTTCAAGATCATTGGCGGCAGCGGTGTCGTGAATCCTACCGGGGTGACGGGCGGCGTGGCCCAAGCGCTGATTGCAACGGCAATCGGCTTGTTGATCGCGCTGATTGCCTTGTTCGGATTCAATTACTTCTCTCGTGTGCAATCGCAAACGATGGATGAAATGGAACGTCTCGGCACGCGCCTGATCGATCACATCCGGCTGGACCAGCAGGGTGACGCCCATGAAGCTGCGTAAACCTCGGACGTACCGCAAGGGGCGCATCGAAATCATCCCGATGATCGACGTGATGTTCTTCCTGCTGGCGACCTTCATGCTGTCTTCGCTGGCGATGCAGAACCTCGATTCGCTGCAGGTGAATCTGCCCCAGGGGAAAGCCGAAAAGCTAAAGGCGGATACACCGGTCACCATGACGCTGACGGCCGATAGCAAAATCTTTGTCAACCGGATTCCGGTGACCCTGCAAACCCTGGCCGCCACGCTCAGGCCGCTGCTGAGCAATGCGCAACAAAGCGTGGTGGTGTCGGCGGATGACATAGCGCCACAGGGCGTCGTGGTGCAGGCGATGTTGCAGGCCCGGGCTGCCGGCGCGCGGAGCTTTTTGATTGCTGTAAAGCATGAGTGATGGCGCAGCCGTGCCCGATTTCCGATCAAGGGAGATCAGGATCTGGTGGCCGGTACCACTGGCGGTCATCATCTGGCTGGCGATCATCTGGAAATTTGGCGATTTCCTGAGTTCTCCCAAGGTCGAAATGGTAGCGTCTGCACCCGTAGAAGCAAGCTTTGTGGAATTGCCTGAGGTGGCGCCAAGCAAAAGCCCGGACGTTCAGCCCAAATCCCTACCCAGGAAAGTCAAACCCAGGATAAAGCCCCGTCCTGATGTGTTACCCAGTCCCGTCATCGCGCCAAGCAAATCCGCGATGCCGGCGGCCCCGGTAGACCCTGAGCCCACCTCGGACATGGCGCCGCCGACCGACATGATGTCCTATGTTAACGCAGTCAGAAAGCATCGACGTGCCGCCGAGACGTCTGCCGAACGCGAATATGCACAAGCAAAAGCTAACGAACGCGTGCCCTCGGCCGACGAGATCAGGATGGCGAACATCATGCGCAATCTCCAGCCGCAAGGCACGAACGGCGTGTTTCAAATTGTCAGCATGGGTCTTCGGAGTGCCAAATATTCGTTTCGTGGCTGGACTAAAGACGCTGGTAGCGCCCGGCGCGAATTGATCGAAGTCGATGCCGGGCCAAATGGTGATGTGGAGCGTGAAATAGTGCGCAGCATGATTGAGCTGATTCGCAAATATTACAAAGGTGATTTTAATTGGGAATCGCAACGCCTCGACCGCGTAATCGTCCTGTCTGCACGCATGGAGGATAACCCGGGACTGGAGGATTTTTTGATACGCGAGTTTTTTGGGGCGGGCACCGGACCTCACGGACTTGCATCACGCAATGGAATTCAATAGCCGCACCCGGCGCCTTGTCACAATAAGTTACAAAAAAGGGCGGTTTTGACATATGCCGTTTACACCACTGCGGTTAAATATGCTTTGCTGCAAAGCGATTTATTCATTCACATGGAGACTCAATCATGAAACGCACCCAGAAAATAGTATTGGCCCTTATCACCGCCATCGGCATTGGCGCGATGGCCTCCTCCTACGCAACCGGCATGGGCATGGAGCCGGGCGGGGGCTGCGCGATGGCCGGCAAGAAAATGGCCAATCCAGCTCAGATAGACAGCCATCTGGCCAAGATGAAAAAAGATCTGAAAATCGGTTCCGATCAGGAGGAGGCATGGTCGGCGTTCGCCAAGATCATTAAGCAGCAAAAAACGGAAATGATGTCCGCGATGCAGGAGAAGATGCAGCAGCGTACCGCCAAGGTGCAGCCGGCTCAGGCTGCGCCGGACCGAATCGGCGAGCGTATCCAGTTCATGAAACAGCGCGTGGCCGGCATGGAAACCACGGCGGCCGCCATGAAGCAGCTATATGGCGTTTTGACGCCGCAGCAGAAGGAAATACTGGATGCCCGCTTCGGCCAGGGAATGCCGATGTAATGGTTGCGGGCTCGCTCGACAGGAATTGTTTATCGAATCTTTAACAGGAGTGCTTGATATGTACAGAAAAAGATTTATGCAGGCCGCTGCGGTGGCTCTGGGCCTGATCAGTTTGAGCGCATTTGCGGCGCAGGATTTTTCGGGGCTGGGCACTATGGAATTGACGCAACTGAAACCCAGCGAGATGAATGATGAAGACCGCAATGCCTTTCGTGCCGAAATGCAGAAACGCTCAGCGAACATGAGCGCGGCAGAAAGGGATGAGACTCGCAATCAAATGCGCGAACAAAAAGGCCAGGGTTCCGGAGGTGGGCAAGGAAAGCAGGGGCGCGGCGGCGGCATGCAGGGCATGGGACGGGGGCACTGACCTTCAACCCTATCCTATATTGATGCGTACCGGGAAATTAAGTGACCCCCGGCAAAGCCGGGGGTTTATTGGGTGAGTGCCTCAAAGACGCCGATAAAACCGCGAGCCGCCAAAGGCGGCTGGTCTTCTGCTCCTTCCCCCTCGCAGGGGGAAGGTTGGGATGGGGGTCAAGATGCAGATTCTCACGCGAGGCTTTCCACCCCCACCCTAGCCCTCCCCCTGCCCGGGGGAGGGAATGTTGGCACAAATTTT
>JAIOJM010000057.1 GCA_019911785.1 Sulfuricella sp.
TGCCGACTTGACGATACCCTTGACGATGCTGTTCTTGTCGTTAACGGAAACGTAATTGGTGAACGGATCGCCTTCCATCTGCTTGATACCCAGGGAGATGCGCTCGCGCTCGGCGTCGATCGCCAGCACCATGGCTTCGACCTCGTCGCCCTTCTTGTAGTTGCGCACAGCTTCTTCGCCCGGCATGTTCCAGGACAGGTCGGACAGGTGCACCAGACCGTCGATGCCGCCGGGCAGCCCGATGAACACGCCGAAGTCGGTGATGGACTTGATCTGGCCGGAGACTTTGTCGCCCTTCTTGTGGGTGACGGCAAAGTCGTCCCACGGATTGGATTTGCACTGTTTCATGCCGAGGGAGATACGGCGGCGCTCTTCGTCGATTTCCAGAATCATGACTTCGACTTCGTCGCCCAACTGCACCACTTTACCCGGATGCACGTTCTTGTTGGTCCAGTCCATTTCGGAGACGTGCACCAGGCCTTCGATGCCCTGCTCGATCTCGACGAACGCACCGTAGTCGGTCAGGTTGGTGACCTTGCCGAACATGCGGGTGCCTTGCGGGTAGCGGCGGGACAGGTTGACCCAAGGGTCGTCGCCCAGCTGCTTGACGCCCAGGGAAACACGGTTCTTCTCCTGGTCGAACTTGAGCACCACGGCCTCGACTTCATCGCCCACCGCCAGCACCTCGGAAGGATGCTTGACGCGGCGCCAGGCCAGGTCGGTGATGTGCAGCAGACCGTCGACACCGCCCAGATCCACGAACGCGCCGTAGTCGGTGATGTTCTTGACGATACCCTTGACCACCATGCCTTCTTTCAGGTTGCCCAGCAATGCCTGACGCTCGGCGCCCAGGCTCTGCTCCAGCACGGCCTTGCGCGAAACCACAACGTTGTTGCGCTTGCGGTCCAGCTTGATGACCTTGAACTCCATTTCCTTGTTTTCGTAGGGGGTAGTGTCCTTGACCGGACGAATATCCACCAGCGAACCCGGCAGGAAGGCGCGAATACCATTGACCATCACGGTCAGGCCGCCCTTGACCTTGCCCTGGACCATACCGCTGACCAGCGTACCCTCTTCCATGGCGGCTTCCAGATCCAGCCAGGCGGCGACGCGCTTGGCTTTCTCGCGCGACAGCTTGGTCGAACCGTAGCCGTCTTCCAGCATTTCGATCGCAACCTTGACGAAGTCGCCCGGTTTTACTTCGATTTCGCCCTTGTCGTTCTTGAATTCATTGGCGTCGATGACGCTTTCGGATTTCAGGCCGGCATTGACCACCACGCTGTCGCTATCGACACGCACGACCTCGGCGGTGATGACCTCGCCGGCGCGCATTTCCTGGTGGGACAAGCTCTCTTCGAACAGAGAGGCGAAACTTTCCATGGATGGGGAAACAGAAGGGGAAGCAGTAGTCATTGTTTAAAAAGCCTGAAAAAAGCCCGTCAATCAACGGGGTTAGTTATCACTCGCCAGAAGTTTCCAACAGCCTGAAAGGGGAAACATGCCGCGATCGCGAAAGAATGTTTCAACCGACAAGATTGCTGGAACTCGAGGCGCCTATCGGACACGAACCTGCTTGAACCGCGCCAGCACCTCGTCCACCGCTTCGACAATGGTCATGGAACTGGTATCCAGCAGACTGGCATCCGCACATTTTTGCAATGGGGCCACGCTCCGCGCGCTGTCGCGCTCATCGCGTTGCCTGATGTCATGCAAAATCAGCGCGATATTAGCATGCATTCCTTTTTCCATCAACTGTTTAACCCGGCGATCGGCACGCACCTCAGCGCTGGCGGTCAGAAATATTTTGAGCACCGCGCCGGGGAACACCACCGAGCCCATGTCGCGGCCGTCCGCAACCAGCCCCGGAGCCTTGCGGAAGGCGCGCTGCAGGTCAAGCAGCGCCGCACGCACACGGGGATAAGCGGCGATACGCGAGGCGCCGTTGCCGCATTCTTCGGTGCGAATCGCATCCCCCACCGGCTCGCCATCCAGCCACACCTCGCTGCCCTCGAAGCGAATGGCCAGCCCTTCCGCCAGGCGCGCCAACCCCTCCTCGTCGTCGAACGACACGCCGTGCCGCCCTGCCGCCAAGGCCAGCAGCCGGTACAAGGCGCCGCTGTCGAGATAGTGGAAGCCCAGCGCCTGGGCGACGAGCTGCGCCACCGTACCTTTGCCGGATGCGGAGGGGCCATCGATGGCGATAACCGGAATCTCGGGTGAGGAGTGAGGAGTAAGGGGTGAGGAGTGGGTCATCATCTTTCTTCAGGCCGTTTTTGCTATTGAGCTCAGGCGCTCGAAATAGTCTGGAAAAGTCTTGGCGACGCATTTTGGGTCGTTGATGCGCACCGGCACATCGCCCAGCGCCGCCAGGGAAAAGCACATCGCCATGCGGTGATCGTCGTAGGTGTCGATGCTGGCGTGAGGGGTGAGGAGTGAGGAGTGAGGAGGGGTAACCTTGATGAAATCCGGTCCTTCTTCCACGGTCGCACCGACCTTGCGCAGTTCTGTCGCCATGGCGGCGATGCGGTCGGTTTCCTTGACGCGCCAGCTGGCGATGTTGCGCAGGGTGGTCGTGCCGTCGGCAAACAGGGCCGCCACTGCCAGTGTCATTGCCGCGTCGGGAATATGGTTGCAGTCGAGATCGAGAGCCTTGAGTTTCCCGCTTTTGGGAGCGCGCGCCTCGATCCAGTTGTCGCCCATGCTGATCTCAGCGCCCATCTGCGCCAAGGCCTCGGCGAAGCGCACGTCGCCCTGGATGCTGGACTTGCCCACGCCTTCTACCCGCACCGGCCCGCCACCAATCGCACCGGCAGCAAGAAAATAGGAGGCTGAAGAAGCATCGCCCTCGACATGAATCACGCCCGGGCTGCGATACGTCTGTCCGGCATGGATGGTGAACGCCTGCCAGCCTTGACGCTCGACCTCGACACCGAATCGGCTCATCAGGTTCAGGGTGATCTCGATATAGGGCTTGGAGATCAGCTCGCCGACCACCTCGATGGTCACGTCCTGCCGCGCCAGCGGGGCGGCCATCAGCAGCGCCGTGAGGAACTGGCTGGAAACGTTGCCGCGCACCTGGACCCGGCCGGACGCCTTGATCTGCGCCGGCTTGACGGCAAGCGGCGGGTACCCATCGTTGCCCAGGTAGGCGATATCCGCACCGAGGCTCCGCAGGGCGTCGACCAGATCGCCGATCGGCCGCTCGTGCATGCGCGGCACGCCGCTCAACCGGTATTCGCCGTGAGACAGAGCGAGAGCCGCGGTAAGCGGGCGAAAGGCAGTGCCGGCGTTGCCCAGGAACAGCTCGGCCAGCTTCACCGGAAACTCGCCGCCCACGCCCTCCACCCGGTAATCCCGGCTATCGCCGTGCTGTACCCAGTTGACGCCCAGTTGCTTGAGTGCAGCCAGCATGTGCTGGGTGTCGTCGGAGGCAAGCAGGGCCTTGACCTCGGTGACGCCCTCGGCCAGCGCAGCCAGCAGCAGGGTGCG
>JAIOJM010000058.1 GCA_019911785.1 Sulfuricella sp.
TTCATGCGCGTGTCGAAGCGGGCAAACTCCTTGCCCAGCTTGCCCAGCGCATCCTTGATGATGTGCACCTGCTTGCGGGTTTCCACGTCCTTGATCACGGCCCGCGCGGTATTCAGAATCGCCATCATGGTGGTCGGCGAAACGATCCACACCCGCTTCTGCATCGCGTAATCCACCACGTCATCCTGATGGTGGCCGTGAATCTCGGCAAATACCGCTTCGGCAGGTACGAACATCACCGCGCCATCGCTGGTTTCGTTGGGAATGATGTACTTCTCGCTGATCGCATCCACGTGCTTTTTTACGTCCGACTTGAACTGCTTCAGCGCCTGGGCACGGTCTCCCTCGGACAGCTCGGCAGCGAACATGCGGTGATAGTTTTCCAGCGGGAACTTGGAGTCCACGGCCACATTGCCGGTCGGCTCGGGCAGCATCAGCAGGCAGTCGACGCGGTTGCCGTTGCTCAGGGTTTGCTGGAAAGCGTAGGCCGAAGGCGGCAGAATATTGCGCACCAGCGCCTCCAGCTGTACCTCGCCGAAGGCCCCCCGCGAACGCTTGTCGCCGAGCAGTTCCTGCAGGCTCACCATGTTGGTGGTGAGGCCGTCGATCTTCTTCTGCGCCTCGTCGATAGTCGCAAGGCGCGCCATGACGTTGGCGAAGGTCTCGTTGGTTTTCTTGAAACCCTCGTCCAGCCGCTCCGTCACTTTGCCGCTGATCTGCTCGAGGCGGCCATCCACCGACTTGGTCAGGGATTCAATGGCGGCAGTCAGCTGCTGGGTGGTGTTGCGCAGGGTGGACTGAATCAGTTCCTGGTTGGCGCGCACCTGCTCTGCGGATTGTGTCAGCATCGCTTCGCGGGTCAGGGCCAGACTCTCGCCCTGGGATAGCTGCAATTTTTCCAGCGCATCCCGGTTTAACTGAAGTTCCTGAGAGATCGATCCGCGCAGGCGTTCGGCATTTTCCGCTGCGGCCGAATTCATGCGGTCGCCCTGCCTGGCCAGCCCCTCATGCAGATCGGACAGCATGGCGCGGTGCTTCTCCTCCATGATTTGCGCCACCAAGGCCGGCAATTCATTCTGCCGGCGGACCAGCCCGTCGAACCGGAACCCCAGCCACAAGGCGGCGGCCAGGATAAACAGTAGCAGAATGCCGATCAGGATTTCAGGCATGGCTTCCCTCTGAATAAATCAATGAAAGAGTATAACGCGCGGACTATGCTCCACAAATAGAAAAGCGCGCGGCAATGCCGCGCGCTTTTAGACTGAAAGCTGAGAGCTGACAGCTTCTTAAGACCGTGACGCCTTCTTGCGCTCATGCTCAAGCAGGAAGCGCTTGCGGATGCGGATCGACTTGGGAGTGATTTCCACCAGCTCGTCGTCATCGATGAACTCCACTGCGGACTCCAGCGTCATCTTGATCGGCGGGGTCAAACGTACCGCCTCGTCGGTGCCGGAGGAACGCACGTTGGTCAACTGCTTGCCCTTGATCGGGTTCACCACCAGATCATTGTCGCGGCTGTGGATGCCGATGATCATGCCTTCGTACAGCTTGTCGCCGGGGCTCACGAACATTTTGCCGCGATCTTCCAGTTTCCACAGCGCGTAGGCGACGGCCTCGCCATTGTCCTGGCTGACCAGCACGCCGTTACGGCGGCCGGGAATGTCGGGCCGGACTTCAGCATACTCGTCGAATACGTGCGACATCACGCCGGTGCCGCGAGTCAGGGTCAGGAACTCGCCCTGGAAGCCGATCAGGCCACGCGCGGGAATGCGGTACTCCAGACGCACCCGGCCATGGCCGTCAGGTTGCATGTCCTGCAAATCGCCGCGGCGGCGGCCCAGCTCTTCCATCACCGCGCCCTGGTTCGCATCCTCTACGTCGAGCGTAAGCGCCTCATAGGGCTCGCACTTGACGCCGTTGATTTCCTTCATCACCACACGCGGCTTGCCCACAGCCAGCTCATAACCTTCGCGGCGCATGTTTTCCAGCAGCACCGTCAGATGAAGCTCGCCGCGTCCGGAAACGATGAACGAGTCGGCATCCTCGGTCTCTTCAACCTTCAATGCCACATTGATCAGCAGTTCCTTCTGCAACCTGTCGCGCAGTTGGCGGCTGGTGACAAACTTGCCTTCGGTGCCGGCCAGGGGGGAAGTGTTTACCCGGAAGTTCATGTTCAGAGTCGGCTCATCCACCAGCAACAGCGGCAGCGCCTGGGGCTTTTCCTTGTCGCAGATGGTGACGCCGATGCCGACTTCTTCAATTCCGGTGATCAGGATGATATCGCCTGCCTGCGCTTCATCCAGCTGCACCCGTTCCAGTCCGTGGAATCCCATCACCTGGTTGATCTTGGCATTTTTTGGGGTGCCCTCAGGCCCGTTCATCACGACCACCTGTTGGCCCGGCTTGATGCGGCCGTTGGCGACGCGGCCGATGCCGATGCGACCGACGAAACTGGAGTAGTCCAGCGCGGCAATCTGTAGCTGCAGCGGCGCATCCGGATCACCCTTCGGCGGCTCCACGTGCTTGAGAACGGTATCGAACAGAGCGCGCATGTGATCGCAGGTCTGACCCAACTCCAACATGGCGTAGCCGTTGATCGCGGAAGCGTAGACCACCGGGAAATCCAGCTGATCTTCGGTTGCACCCAGCTTGTCGAACAGTTCGAAAGTCTGGTTGACGACCCAGTCCGGGCGAGCGCCTGGACGGTCGATCTTGTTAATCACGACAATCGGCTTGAGACCCAGCGCCAGCGCCTTCTTGGTCACGAACCGGGTTTGCGGCATCGGGCCTTCCACTGCATCCACCAGCAGCAACACGCCGTCGACCATGCCCAGCACCCGTTCCACCTCGCCGCCGAAGTCCGCGTGCCCGGGGGTATCCACGATGTTGATGTGGACGCCTTCATATTCCACGGAAGTGTTCTTGGCGAGAATGGTGATGCCACGCTCCTTTTCCTGATCGTTGCTGTCCATCACCCGTTCGGCGATATGCTGGTGCGAGGCGAAGGTGCCGGCCTGGTGCAGCAGCTTGTCCACCAGCGTGGTCTTGCCGTGGTCGACGTGGGCGATGATTGCAATATTGCGTTGGGCGCGTGCCATGTATTGATTCCTGCTAGGTAAAAAAGTCAGCGATTGTAGCATAAATATCTGGCTTTTCTGGAAAATCTCCGTATAATGCGCCGCTTGGCTGAAGCAATATCTTTATCAGCCAAGGTTCATCGCTCCTGACCCTTCCTTCTCAGAATTTCCTGAGTACGATTTCACCCCGGTTAGCGACGATGTTTTAGCGCCGCGTGGTGTTTGGTACTTGGCCCCCTACTTAAATGGGGCCACCCCTGCTTATTGCCTGCTGCGCGTTATTTTTACCTTAAACTTAAGGAAATACACGTGTCTTTTGAAAAACTGAATCTTAATCCCGCCATCCTGCAAGCGATCGCCGACAGCGGTTACACCGAACCCTCTCCGATCCAGGCTGCGGCCATCCCCGAAGTGCTCGCCGGTCATGACCTGATGGCTTCGGCACAAACCGGAACCGGCAAAACCGCCGCCTTCATCCTGCCTGCGCTGCAATACCTGACCGAGCCCTCGCAAAGCAAAAGCAAAGGCCCGCGCATCCTGGTGCTGACCCCGACTCGCGAACTGGCAAACCAGGTTAACGACGCCGCACGCAAGTACAGCAAGCACATGCGCGTCAAGACTGTCAGCATCCTCGGCGGCATGCCCTACCCGCTGCAAAACAAGCTGCTGTCGCAGCCTGTGGACATCCTCGTCGCCACGCCGGGCCGCCTGATCGACCATCTCGATCGTGGCCGCATCGACTTCTCGCGCCTGGAAATGCTGGTGCTGGACGAAGCCGACCGCATGCTGGACATGGGCTTCATCGACGACGTCGAGAAAATCGCCGCCGCCACCCCGGCCAGCCGCCAGACCCTGCTCTTCTCGGCTACCCTGGAAGGCACCATCGCAACCCTGGCGAAGCGTCTGCTGAAAGATCCCAAGCGCATCCAGATGACCGCGCAGCAGGCCAAGCACGAGAATATCGAGCAGCGTCTGCACATCGTCGACGACATGGCGCACAAGAACCGCCTGTTGCAGCATCTGCTGACCGACATCGATGTCAAACAGGCCATCGTGTTCACCTCCACCAAACGCGACGCCGACATGCTGGCGGAAGACCTGTTCGCACAGGGCCATCAGGCTGCGGCACTGCACGGCGACATGAACCAGGGCGCGCGCAATCGCACCCTCACCCGCATGCGCAGCGGTGCCATCAAAGTACTGGTCGCCACCGACGTGGCGGCGCGCGGACTTGACGTGGCCGGCATCAGCCACGTGATCAACTTCGACCTGCCCAAGTTCGCCGAGGACTACGTCCACCGCATCGGCCGCACCGGCCGTGCAGGCAGCCAGGGCATCGCGGTATCCTTCGCCTCCGGCAAGGACGTGATGAACCTGAAGAAGATCGAGCGCTTCACCGGCCACGCCATCACCCCGCACGTCGTTCCCGGCTTCGAGGCGAAACGGCCGATGCGTTCCGGCGCACCCAGCCCGGCCGGCAAGCGCCCGGGCTTCGGCAACAACGACCGTCGTGGCGGCTATGAAGGTCGCCCCAACGGCAACCGCGAAGGCTATGCAGGGCGCGGCGGCCCGAACAAGAGCGCTACCGGAACGGGACGTCCCGTCAGTCGCGGCCGGTAAACCTGACCGGTAACACCATGAAAAAAGGCGCTCGAAACTGAGCGCCTTTTTTTTGTCCTCTACCCCGACTTAATCGTGGCGGCCATGCTTGTGCTTATTCTTGTATTGGCCGAGATGCCGGCCATTGTCGCGATGATCGTGGTCATCGACGTATACGACTTCCTTTCTCACTCTCACGGTTTCACGCCTGCGATCAGACGTTGCCACCGCGACACCGGCCGCACCGCCAACAGCGCCGCCGATAATTGCGCCATCGCGCCCGCCCACGGCCGAACCGATTGCGGCACCCGCTCCGCCGCCGAGCGCCCCACCCAGGATCGCGTCACCATCCATGGCTTTCGCTGTAGTGGCAGAAACCACCAGCACGCCCATTGCCAACAACATCAAGATTTTCATTTTTTCTCTCCGGCAAATATTGATGATCCGGATTATAGATACTTGCCAGAGCACGACGGGTTACGGTTTTGTCATTTTCAGAGGGATCAACCCTCCATTGCGATCCTTGTTGACTGACTACCCGCCTCTCACCGGCCTGACTTTGCTCGCCACGAGCTTGGCGCGGCCGCGCGCCTCATCCACGTCCTTGCCGTTGGCGAGCGCCACGCCCATGCGGCGACGGGTAAAACTTTCCGGCTTGCCGAACAGGCGCAGGTCGCTCTGCGGCACGGCCAAGGCTTCCGCCACGCCTTCAAAGGCAATCCCGGCAGCCTCAATGCCGCCATAGATCACTGCGCTGGCACCGGGTGCGCGCAAGGAAACATCCACCGGCAGGCCGAGGATGGCGCGGACATGAAGGTCGAATTCGCTCTGGATCTGGCTGCACATCGTCACCATGCCGGTATCATGCGGGCGCGGGCTGACTTCGGAAAACCACACCTGGTTGCCCCTGACGAACAGTTCCACGCCGAAAATGCCGCGCCCGCCCAGATTGTCGGTCACTGCCCTGGCGATTTCGCGCGAACGGGACAGTGCCGCGTCGCTCATCGGCTGCGGCTGCCAGCTTTCCACGTAATCACCCTGGACCTGGACGTGGCCGATCGGCTCGCAGAAAAAGGTTTCCACCTGGCCAGAAGCCCCCACCGCACGCACGGTAAGCAGCGTGATTTCGTACTCGAAGTCGATGAAGCCCTCGACGATCACCCGCCCCTGGTTCACCCGGCTGCCGCTGGCGGCGTAATCCCACGCTGCGCTTACATCGGCAGGGCCGTCCAGCCGGGACTGGCCCTTGCCGGAGGAGGACATCACCGGCTTGACGATGCAGGGATAGCCGATCCCGGCATCGATCGCCGCCTGAAGTTCCTCCAGGCTGTCGGCGAAGGCATACGGCGACACCGGCAGTTGCAGCGTTTCCGCAGCCAGGCGGCGGATGCCTTCGCGGTTCATGGTCAGCTGCGCGGCGCGCGCGGTGGGGATCACCTCGGCCAGTCCATCGCGCTCGATCTCGACCAGCATGTCGGTGGCGATGGCTTCGATCTCGGGCACGATCAGGTGCGGCTTTTCCTGCTCGACCAGGGCACGCAGCACTGTGCCATCGGCCATGTTGATGACGTGGGCGCGATGCGCCACCTGATGGCCGGGCGCATTCGCATAGCGGTCCACCGCGATCACTTCCACGCCGAGGCGCTGCAAGGCGATGATCACTTCCTTGCCGAGCTCGCCGCTGCCGAGCAGCATGACGCGCGTAGCGCCGGGGCTCAAGGGGGTACCGAATTTCATGATTACCTCAACGGCGATTACCACGAATGACACGAATATTCACGAATTTACACGAATAAAATCGATAAATACAAAACCGAACCACTAAGGATAAATTGTATTAGTTCATTGATTATTCGTGAACATTCGTGTTCCATTCGTGCAAATTCGTGGTTAATCGCTCTTTTATAAAAATGTGATTCTAACTGCTATCCCTGATCGTCTGCAAAGGCGGCTGATTCAGCACGCTGTAGCAGCCGGCGATACCGGCAACGCCGATAGCGACGGTTCCGGCCAGCATCCCCGCCGGCAGCAGCCAGAAGTTGAAAACATAGGGCAACGCCAAAATTCGAGTGCTCAGGATGTAGCTCGTTCCGCTCGCGCCGAGCGCGGCGACCAGCCCGGCCAGCATGCCGATCCCGGCAAACTCGGCAAACAGGCCGGCCAGCAACTGTCGCCTGCTCGCTCCCAGGGTGCGCAATATCGCGGTCTCGTATACCCGCTCGTCGCGGGTGGCGGCAATCGCGGCATACAGTACCGTGAAGCCCATCAGCCAGGTGAACAGGAAAACGAACTCGACCGCGCCGGCGACCCGGTCCATGATGGTGCGCACTTCGTTCATGACAGCGGCCACGTCGATCACCGTCAGATTCGGAAATACCTTGACCATTTCGTCGAGCAGGCCGCCCTGCGCATCGGGCAAATGAAGGCTGGTGATATAGCTGGCGGGAAATTTCTCCAGCACGCCGGGAGAGGCGATCACGAAGAAATTGACACGAAACGAATCCCAGCTGACCTTGCGCAGACTCGCTACCCGTGCGCTGAAAGTCGCGCCCCCGACACCATAGGTCAGTTGATCGCCCAGCTTGATGCCGAGCGACTTGGCGATGCCCTCCTCGACCGACAGTTGCGCCGCGCCATGGTCTTCCCTCGCCCACCATCTTCCGGCGACGATCTGGTTATCGCCGGGCAGCCGATCCGACCAGGAAAGGTTGAATTCCCGCTCAACCAGCCGTTGCGCGCGCTCATCGGGATAATCGCCGTTGGCTACCGGCTTGCCGTTGACCGCCAGCAGGCGACCGCGCACCATCGGGTAGAGCGCCGGCGGAGAGATGTGGCGGTCATGGAAAAAACCTTGCAGTGGTTGAACCTGGTCGGGCTGGATGTTGATCACGAAACGGTTGGGCGCCTCGGCAGGCAGGGTGGATTGCCAGCTTTGCATCAGGTCGCCGCGCACCACGGTCAGCAGCAGCAACATCAGCATTCCCAGGCTGAATGCGCTCACCTGCGCCACGCTGCCACCCGCCCGCCGGACAATGTTGGCCAGCCCGTAACGCCACGACGCGGAAGCCCGAAGACGCATCCCGGACAATGCCCTGATCAGCAGCAGCGCCAGCAGCGCAGCAGTCAAGGCGGCTGCAAACAAGCCCGCCAGCGCATAACTGCCCAACCTGACATCCCCTGCCTGCCACAGCACCAGCCCGGAAATACCGGCCAGCCCCAGGGCAAAGCCGATCAAGCCGAAGCGTCCGGGAGGTCCGAGCTCGCGGCGAAGCACGCGCAGGGCGGGGACATGCTTCAAGTGGTGCAGGAAAGGCAGTGAAAACCCCAACAGCGTCACCATCCCGGTCAGGATTCCCTGCACGGCCGGCAGCATCGACGGCAGGGGCAGCTCGACAGCAACCATGCTGCCCAGCCGCTGCGCCAGCACCATCTGCCCGATATAACCGAGCAGACATCCGATCAGGCTGGCCAGCATGCCGAGCAGGAGAAACTGGATCAGGTAAAGACGGAAAATCAGCCGCTGCTGGGCACCCAGGCAGCGCAGCACGGCGCAGTTGTCGAGATGGCGGGCCATGAATCTGCGTGTCGCCATGACCACCGCCACCGCTGCCAGAATAATGCTGGTGAGTGCAGCCAGGCCGAGGAAACGCTCTGCCCGCGCCAGCGCAGCGCGGATTTCCGGGCGCGCGTCCGATACGCCTTCCAGACGCTCGCCGCGCTTCAGCCGTGCGGCAGCCCAGGCGCGGAAAAGCTCGACCTTGCCGACCTCTCCGGCGACCAGCAGACGATAGCTGACGCGGCTGCCTTCCTGGATCAACCCGGTCGCCGGGATATCCTCAATATTCATCAGAAGGCGCGGCGCGATATTAAACAGGACACCCGCACGATCCGGCTCCTGGGTCAGCACAGCAGACACGGCCAGATGACTTGCCCCTGCTTCCAGGGCTGCGCCGGCACCCGCATCCAGCTGTTTAAACAGGCGCTCGTCCAGCCATGCCGTGCCCGCTTCCGGAATCCCGCTGCTGGCGCGATCCGGGGCGTAGGGCTGCTGCGCCACCCGCAGCTGCCCGCGCAGCGGATAGTTGCGGCTGACCGCCTTGATTTCCGCCAGTTGTGCGCGCTCCCCATGCAGCACCATGCTGGGAAAACTCAGGGTGCGGGCGGTTTGCAGGCCGCGCCGCAGCGCCTCACGCTCAAAACCCGCATCCAGCGGATGGTCGGAGATAACCGCCAGATCAGCCCCCAGCAGGATATTGGCCTGCCGCGCCAGCGCCCGTCCGACGCGGTCGGTAAAAAAACCGACCGAGGTGACGCTGGCTACTGCGATCACCAGTGCGGCAGCCAGCACGCGCAGTTCCCCGGCACGCCACTCGCGGCGCAGCATACGCAGGGATAGGGTAAAGCTGTTCATCCAGAAAACGGCAGTTGCTTAACCGCAGAGGCGCAGAGACGCAGAGAAATTAATGGGTTACAACAATTTTCTGCCCCTCCATATGTGTGAGGTCGTGCAATGCCATAACTCATTGTTTTTCCTCAGCGCCTCTGCGCCTCTGCGGTTCAACTGAGTTTTTTAGATTCATGCCAGCTCCTGAACGAGAACACCTCGATCAAGGTGCAAACGCCGCTGGCAGCGTTGCGCCAGTTGCTCGTCGTGGGTCACCAGGATCAGCGTGGTGCCGTGCTCCTCGTTCAGGCGAAAAAGCAGGTCGATGATGCGCGCACCCGTCGCGCTGTCGAGGTTGCCTGTCGGCTCATCGGCCAGCAACAGGCGCGGGTTGACAGAAAAAGCACGGGCAATCGCCACGCGCTGCTGCTCGCCGCCCGAGAGCTGGCGCGGATAGTGGGACGCCCTCCGCGCCAGCCCTACCCGCTCCAGCGCAGCACCCGCTTCGACGCGAGCGCCATTCACCCCGGCAAGCTCCAGCGGCAGCATCACGTTTTCCAGCGCAGTCAGCGCCGGCAGGAGTTGAAACGACTGGAACACGAAGCCGACCAGGCGCCCGCGCAAGGCCGCCCGCCCATCCTCATCGAGCGCAAACAGATCGATGCCATCAAGCAAAACCTTGCCGCCGGTCGGCACATCCAGACCGGCCAGCAAGCCGAGCAAGGTGGATTTTCCCGAACCGGAAGCGCCCAGCACGGCAACCGATTCGCCCGGCGACGCCGAGAAATCAAGCTGATCGAGGATGATCAGCGGCGCCCCCTCGCTGGTCACTTGCTTGGTTAGCGCAATTGCCTGCACAATAAGATTTTCAGGGGATGCATTCATGTTTAAACGCCTGCTGCTGATGGTCTGTTTCCTGCTCTGGGGTGCCGCCGCGCAAGCCGCGCCGGTCGTTCTGGTATTCGGCGACAGCCTTTCCGCCTCCTATGGCATTCCTGCCAACGAGGGCTGGGTGTCTCTCCTCGAACAGCGGATTCATCAGAAAAATCCCGGCTACCGGGTAGTCAATGCCAGCATCAGCGGTGAAACCACGAGCGGCGGCCGTTACAGAATCGAACAGGTCTTGGCCGAGCACCGGCCGGCGGTGGTGATCCTGGAACTGGGAGTGAACGACGGTCTACGCGGACTTCCGCTTGATGCCGCCGCATCCAACCTTAACGCCATCATTGCTGCCTGTCGCAACCGCAAAGCCCGCGTACTGCTGATCGGGATGCGGCTTCCTCCTAATTATGGCACTGCCTACGCCACCAAGTTCCAGGCAATCTACCAACAGGCGGCGCAGCGTCATAAAATCCCATTTCTCCCCTTCCTGCTTGAAGGATTTGCCGACAATCCGAAATTGTTTCAGGCTGACGGCCTGCATCCCAATACCGCTGCGCAGCCGCTGATCATGGAAAGGGTTTGGAAAATTCTGCAGCCGATACTGGCAACGTCAGGATAAATGCCGCCCCACCCAAACTGCTTTCCGCCACGCAAATCTCGCCCTGAAGCAGCTGCGCGAAAGTCTTGACCAGAGAAAGCCCCAAACCGGCTCCGCCGGACAGAGTTCGGCTGGGATCCAGTCGGGCGAAACGCTCGAAAATCTTGTCGCGCATTTCCGCCGGAATGCCCGGGCCGTTATCCTCCACCCGAATTTCCACGCGCTTCCCTTTGGCGAAGGCCGTCAGCAGGATGGTACCGCCGGCGGGGACATACTTGAGCTCATTGTCGAACAGGTTGGCGAAAATTCGTGCCAGTAACTGGCGATCGGCTTCGATGCTAAGATTGGGTGCAATCCTGCCTTGCAGGGTGAGATGTCGCTCTTCGGCGGAAGGCACGTAAAGTTCCAGTAACTCTTCCAGCAGCCCGGACAGATCAACCGCCTTTTTTTTCACCCGCATGGCGCCCGCCTCGGCCTGCCCGAGCGTGAGCAGCGCATTGACAATGTTCTGCATGTTCTGGATTTCGCCGAGCACTCTTTCAAGCGCGGCGCGGTGCATCTCGCCATCGTCATGTCGCAATGCCGCCTCGACATCGGCGCGCAAGCGCGTCAGCGGCGTTCTTAAATCGTGAGCGATATTGTCACCAGTCTGTCGGGCGCTCTGGGTTACCACAACCAGCTGGCGACGCAGCAAGGCCTCTTTCCGCTGCTGCCGCCGGCGCTGCAGCCACCAGTAGCCGGCTAGCCCGCCAACCAGACCCAGCAGCAAAATTATTGATAGCAAGTTATCCATCAGAGCCAAAACACCGCTGTAGGAGCGCAGCCAGCCCTCCCCTCAATCCCCTCCCGCAAGCGGGAGGGGAGACGATCGCCCCTTCCCCCGCTTGCGGGGGAAGGTTGGGATGGAGGTTGGCTGCGATT
>JAIOJM010000408.1 GCA_019911785.1 Sulfuricella sp.
CAGCACCACGCCGGCCAGTTCCACGCCGAGCATGTCGGCAAGCTTCCTGCCCTCGCCCATCAGTTCCCACGAAACCGGGTGGACCTGCCCCCGCTCGTGCTCGACGAACACCCACACGCCCTTGTAGCCGGCGAGCTTGGGGTCCAGTTCGAATTTGCGTTTTTTCTTGGCCGGTGCTGCATCAGTCATGGCTATCTCCTTTTCTTGGTCAGGCGCGCTTGGCGACTTCTTTTTCCACCGCCGGGAAGCGCGTGAACATCTTCGCCAGCACCGTCACAGCCACATCCTTGGGGTCGCCGCTCTCCACCTCGATCATCTCGGCGCGCTCCGATTTCGGCGTCGGCGCGAACACTTTGCTCACCACAGTGGGCGACCCCTTGAGGCCGATTTTGACAATATCGTCGTCTGCGATACCGGCTTCCTCCCTGTTCCATTGCTTGAGCGGGTGGCGGGCGGCGCGGAACATGTTGGGCATGTTGGCAAAGCGCATCTGGTTGCTGCCTTCCAGCACCGTCACCAGACAGGGCAGGCTGGTTTTCAGCAGCTGCACGCCTCCTTCGGCACGCCGCTCCACCACGATTTCCTTCGCCTCCGGCTTGACCGCCACGATCTTGGAGACATAGGTCAGCAGCTGCATGTCCAGGCGTTTCGCCACACCCGGCCCGACTTGGGCGGTGTCGCCGTCGATGGTCTGCTTGCCGGTAAACACCATGTCCACCGGCATGTTCTTCTGTATCTGGCGGATCGCCGAGGCCAACGCAAAGCTGGTCGCCAGGGTATCCGCGCCGGCGAAGGCGCGGTCGGTAATCAGGATCGCGTCGTCGGCGCCGAACGACAGCGCCTTGCGTAAGGCCGCCTCTGCCTGGGGCGGACCCATGGTGATCACGGTGACCGTGCCGCCGTGCTTGTCCTTGAGGCATAGCGCTTCTTCCAGGGCGAACAGGTCATACGGGTTGATGATCGCCGGAACGCCCTGGCGCATGATGGTGTTGGTCACCGGATGGACGCGGATCTGCGCGCTGTCCGGTACCTGTTTGATGCAAACGACGATGTGCATGATCTGCTCCTTTTCAGGCGGCTTTTTGCTTCTGCGGCAGGGCTGCGCGAATGTTTTCCACCGATATGGTTTTCACTCCTTCGGCATCGCGGAACACCTTGAAAACCTTTTCCTTGATTGCGCTGGAGTGGACGAAGTCCTGGTAGGCCCGATCCAGCAGCTTTCGGCAGGCATTGAATGCCTCGTCCTCGCTGCTATCGGCGGAAAGCGGCGTCTGCCTGAGATACTGGTGGAAACGCTGCAGGATGTGCAGGCGGTTCACATGCACCACCTCAGACTGGTACTCGATTGCAAAGAAGTCCAGGAACTCCTCGGCGGTGGACAGCCTTTTCATGGCATGCATCAATATTTCCATGGCTTCAATCTCCAATAGTCAAACTTCAAGGCGCAGCGGATGCCGCACCGCGGTTTCCAGGTAGAACCGCTTAAGGTCGTCCGCATCGGGCGCATGCTTGACCGACCCGGCGTACTGGCGGATGCGCGCCAGGATGGTGCCGGCCTGCAGTTCGTCGAGCAGCATCCCCATTTCGGCATAGGTCCTGATCACCGCACTGCTGCCGGAATGCTTGCCCAGCACCAGCCGGTGGTCGCGTCCGACTTCTTCGGGGTCGAAGTTCTGGTAGTTGGCGCGGTTCTTGATCAGCCCGTCCACGTGGATGCCGGATTCGTGAGTGAAAACCCCTTCCCCGACGATGCTCTTGTTGGCCGGTACCGGGCGCCCGGAGGCCAAGGCCACCAGCCGCGATATTTCCGGAAAACGCCGGCTGTCGATGCCGCTCTCGATGCCGTGCAGGTGGCGCAGTGCCATCACCGCCTCTTCCAGCGGCGCATTGCCGGCGCGTTCGCCGAGGCCGTTGACGGTGGTGTTGATGTGGGTCGCGCCCGCCTTCACCGCCGCCAGGGTATTGGCGGTCGCCAGTCCGAGGTCGTTGTGGGCGTGCATTTCCACTTCCATGTCGACCGTGACCCGCAGGGTGCGCAGCACTTCGTAGGTAGCGAACGGGTCCAGCACTCCCAGCGTATCGGCGAAACGGAAGCGGCGGGCACCGGCGTACTCGGCCGTCTCCGCCGCCTTGAGCAGGAAATCGATATCGGCGCGGGAGGCGTCTTCAGCGCCGACGCTCACTTCCATCCCCAAATCCAGGGCGGCCGGCACGAAGCGGCGTATGGCCTGCAACACCCACTCGCGGTCGCGCCTCAGCTTGTGTCGAATCTGCAGGTCGGACACCGGGATCGACAGGTTGACCATGTTCACATTGCACTCTGCCGCCGCACGCAAGTCCTCGTCCTGCATGCGCCCCCACACCATGAAGCGCGAACTCAGGCCCAGCCCGGCGATGGCGCGGATCGCCTCGCGCTCCTCCTCGCCCATGACCGGGATGCCGATTTCCAGCTCAGCCACGCCGGCGGCGGACAGGGCACGGGCTATGGCGATCTTCTCCTCGGCGGAGAACGCCACACCGGCGGTCTGCTCGCCGTCGCGCAAGGTCGTATCGTTAACGGTCACCATGATGTTCTCCATATCAGGCTAGGAATGTTGTTGCATGAACAGGCTTTAGCAAGCACTGTGCCACCATCACAAAAACAACAATTTTCTGTTGCTTTTCAATTAACTGTAAATTTTCAACTAAAAAAAACGGGGGAAGTAAAGCCGACATTCAGCCAACTTGTCGGGTTTGCGACAAGGACTTGGATTCAACCCGGATTGGACAACGGCAGGTAGTTCAGATTTTTACTATTCTGGCAGGGGCAACTCGCGCGGGGCCTGAGAAAGAGGCCCGCACTGTAATCATCCTGGAAAATCGGTTAGCCACAGAGAACACAGAGTTCACAGAGAAACGGGGTAGGCAGGGATGGGTAGCTTTATCGCCCAACTCGCAAAAACCAAAAGTAGGCGCCTCCAGGAGCTTGGCGGATCGTCGCCACTCGCCCGCAGCAGGCGTCATGGCGCTGTCGTTTTTGCAACAAATTCACCACATCCATGCATGCATTGTAGATATTCAGACAATCGCGTATCGCAGCTCAGATCCAGCATTACTGCGCTTTCCCAGCGGTTTTACAGTTTGGCACGGTTGTTGCTGTTCCTGGTTTCAGGAACTGAGTCGGGTTTCATTTCAGCCCGGCTTGTACATGGTGAACAGGAGCGAACAATGCAAAACCAGGCACAACCAAATAGTGTAAGCGTGCAGGAAATCAAACCGCTGGACAAGGTCATGCAGCAAATCGCTGAGCATAAGGGATGCGGCACCTCCAGCGAGGGCGCGAAAGCGAGTTGCGGCTCATCCTCTGGCCGGGGAGACATGGCGCCGGAGGTGTGGGAAAAGGTCAAAAACCATCCCTGCTACAGCGAGGAGGCCCACCACCATTATGCGCGCATGCACGTAGCCGTGGCGCCGGCGTGCAATATCCAGTGCAATTATTGCAACCGCAAGTACGACTGCGCCAACGAGAGCCGTCCCGGCGTGGTGAGCGAGAAGCTGACCCCGGAGCAGGCCGCGCGGAAAGTCCTGGCGGTGGCTTCCACTATTCCGCAGATGACGGTACTGGGTATCGCCGGCCCAGGCGACCCCCTGGCGAACCCGGAAAAGACCTTCAAGACGTTCGAGCTGATCTACAAGGCGGCACCTGACATCAAACTGTGTCTATCCACCAACGGCTTGGCTCTGCCCGATCATATAGAGGCCATCAAGTCGTTCAATGTGGACCACGTGACGATCACCATCAACATGGTCGATCCGGAGGTGGGGCAGCACATTTATCCGTGGATATTCTGGAACCACAAGCGCATCACCGGCATCGAGGCCTCCCGGATACTCGCGGAACGCCAGATGCAGGGGCTGGAAATGCTGACCGAGGCCGGCATTCTGTGCAAGGTCAATTCGGTGATGATCCCCGGTATCAACGACCAGCACCTGGTCGAGGTGAACCGGGCAGTCAAGTCGCGTGGGGCGTTCCTGCACAACATCATGCCGCTCATCTCCGCACCCGAGCACGGCACCGTATTCGGCCTCAACGGCCAGCGCGGGCCCAGCGCGCAAGAGCTGAAGGCGTTGCAGGACAGTTGCGATGGCGAGATGAACATGATGCGCCATTGCCGCCAGTGCCGTGCCGATGCAGTGGGGTTGCTGGGCGAGGATCGTTCTTCCGAGTTCAGCACGGAAAAAGTTATGGAGATGGACATCCAGTATGACGCCGAGGGCCGCGCCGCCTATCAGGAAAAGGTGGAGCAGGAGCGGCTGGCGACGTCGGCGGCCAAGGAAGCCGAACTGGCGGACCTGGTGGAGGAGTTCAGCGACGTAAAGGTTATGGTCGCCGTCGCCACCAAGGGCCACGGCCGCATCAACGAGCACTTCGGCCATGCCCAGGAGTTCCAGATTTACGAACTCAGCACCGAGGGTTCCAAGTTCGTCGGCCACCGCCGTGTCGATCTGTATTGCCATGGCGGCTACGGCGAGGAGGACACGCTGCCTACGGTGATCCGCGCCATCAACGACTGTGTCGCGGTGTTCGTGGCCAAGATCGGCGGCTGCCCGAAAGACGAGCTGCGCGCGGCGGGTATCGACCCGGTGGACAAATACGCCCACGAGTTCATCGAACAGTCAGCGGTGCGCTACTTCAAGGAATATCTGGGCAAGGTGAAATCCGGCGAGATCGCCCACGTGGCCCGCGGCGACGCGGATATCCGGCAGGGTGCGTACATCGCGGCATAGACAGAGTCGTTCAGTTTGGTCGAGTAATACAGGAGAAGAAGTCATGGCATACAAAATCATTTCATCCCAGTGCACCGCGTGTTTCGCATGCGAGCCGGAGTGCCCGAACATGGCGATTCGCGAAAAGGATGGAACCTTCGTCATCAACCCGAAAAAATGCTCCGAGTGCATCGGCCATTTCGACGACCCGCAGTGCGTGGCGGTTTGCCCGGTGGAGAACACCTGCGTGATCGACACCAAATACCCCCGCTACCAGGCTGCCTAGGAGAACGCAATGAACGTAACGATTACCCCCAGCGCCGAAAAATTCATAGGCCGCATGATCCGTTTCAACGGCGGAGATGGCTACGGGTTCAGGCTGATGGTCAGCGCCGGCGGCTGTTCCGGGCTGGCTTCCGAGTTCACCGTGGAAGCCGCGCCCAAGCCGGGCGACAGCGTGCTGGAAAACAACGGGCTCAAGCTGTTCCTGCCGGCGGAAAGCCGCTTGCTTCTGGACGGCGTGACCATCGATTTCGCCGACACGCCGATGAGCAGCGGGCTGACCTTCATCAACCCCAATGCGGCGTCATGCGGTTGCAGCAGCAGCTCGGCTCCGGGCGTTGCCACGGTCAGTGTGTCCAGCATTGCGCACAAGCACTAAATGCACGAAACAGGAACCGAACAACTGGAGCGCGAAGGTCGGGGAAACGATGACTGATATCGATGAAGCCATGGACTGGCAGGGAAACGAGCTGCACTGCGCGGACTGCCAGAATCGGGCGATTTCGGACGCAGGGCGCTGCCAGTTGCTGCATGCCTGCGTGCAGGACCGCTACGCCAAACGCATCGACCGGTTCTTCGAGTGGAATCCCACGCTGGCAGTGGAATACCTGGCACATCCCTATTTCGAGGTGCGGGCGGTGGCCGCCAAGCATGTTGACGTGTTCCATCTTCCGCGCCTGATCAACGACCCGGACGAGACCGTTCGCTGGAGCGCAGCGGCTGCCATCGCGCCATTTGCTGCTGATGCGCACCGACCCGGATCGTGAAGTGCGTATCCGCGTGGCGTCGCGGCTGGAAGAATGCCATCTTGGCTCGATGATGAAGGATATGGATTATTACGTGCGTCAGGTTGTGGCGCGGCGCCTGCCGGCTGGCATGTTGATCCTGATGATGCACGATCCAGACCCGGAAGTCCGGCTGACTGTTGCCAAGAGGATAGGCGATGAATGGCTGGTAAAAATGTCATGCGACAAGGATCCGCGGGTGCGCATCGAAGTCATTGGCCGGATCAACGAGCAACTGCTGTCGCCGCTGCTGAACGATCCGGATTGGCGAGTGCGCTACGAAGTCGCCGGACGAATTCCGGAGAAACACCTGGCGCAAATGTCGGCAGACGATGATCCGGCGGTACGCAAACTCGTCGCCAGTCGCATCGCGCATATAAATGGTGAGAAAAAGATGCGTGTTTTTAGTGTGGTTTGAACCAAGGAGCGAACATGGCCAAGATCAGTCGTGACAGCGAAATAGTGGAAATCAGCGCCGAACCGCAGTTCGACTACGGGCAAAAGGTGCGCTCCATCAAAACGATACGCAATGACGGGACATTCCCCGGCAAGGACATCGGAGAAGTGCTGGTAAAGAAGGGCGACATAGGCTACGTGACCAGCATCGGCACCTTCTTGCAGCAATACTACATTTACGGCATCGACGTGGTGGAACGGGGGTATCGGGTGGGCATGAGAGCCAAGGAGCTGGAGCTCGTCGAAACCGGAAGCGCGGCGATTTCAGGGGGAGCGGCATGATAGAACCGAGAATACCTAAATACCAGTGGGGACAGCAGGTGCTTGCCAGCGTCGACTTGTACAACGATGGATCATTTCCGGAAAAAGAACCGGAAGCACTGTTGGTCGGCAGTGGAAGCCAGGGTGAAATCGTGCAGGTGGGCAGTCATGAGGAATCCAGCATCCCCGTTTATTTGGTGGAATTCCAGGCTGGGTACGTGGTGGGATGCCTGGAGGAAGAAATCGTCCCTGCATAAGGGGTAGTGGCGGAAGAGATCATGGGTACGGCTGTAAGCATCCACCCTCCCCACCCTAACGACGTGGACCGCAAGCGGATTGAGCGTGCGCTGTCCAAACGGCTGCGCTACCGCTATGTATCGCCGGAGGTCAACACGGTTGAAAACGGGTATCAAATCAGGAGTCCGTGCTGCTCGCGCAATATAGACAAGTCCGGCGGCATGATCGACATCGCGCGGATTGAATATGTGGCGGCACTCCGGATCTGGTGTTTGTATCGCAAGGAATTCAGCCACGACCAATGGCTGCTGTACGCCGAATTCAAGAGCCTGGCCGAGTTGCTGCAACAACTGAACCAGGACACGGAACGGATATTCTGGCAATGAATGGGCCGAGCGAAATGATATACCTGGACAACAATGCCACCACACCGGTGGCGCCGGAATGCGTGGACGCGATGCTGGCGTGCCTGCGGGACATCTGGGGCAACCCGTCCAGCAAGCATCGATTGGGCGGCGAGGCGAAGCAACAGGTAGGTGAGGCGCGCACCCAGGTGGCCGGCATGCTGGGCGCAACGTCGCCGGAGATCGTGTTCACCAGCAGTGGAACCGAAAGTACCCATGCGGCGATCCTGGGTGTGCTGGCGTTAAACCCGGACAAGCGCCACATCGTGACCAGCACGGTGGAGCACCCTTCCAGCCTGCTGCTGTTGCGGCACCTGGAAACGCAAGGGGTGCGGGTCACTTATCTGGCAGTGGACGGACGGGGGTGCCTGGATCTGTCCGATCTGGAACAGGCGGTAACTGGGGATACGGCGCTGGTCACGCTGATGTGGGCCAACAACGAAACCGGCGTGCTGTTTCCCATCGAACAGGCCGCTGCCATTGCCCACAAGCATGGCGCCCTGTTCCACACCGATGCGGTGCAGGCGGCAGGAAAAATTCCCATCGATGTGGGGCGGATGCCGGTCGATCTGTTATCACTGTCAGGCCACAAACTGCATGCACCGAAAGGGGTCGGCGCCCTGTTCGTGCGCAAGGGGATAAAGCTGCCGCCGCTGTTCTTTGGCCACCAGGAACGCGGACGGCGCGGCGGAACGGAGAACGTGCCGGCCATTGTCGGACTGGGTGTGGCAAGCAAACTCGCAGCGCAAGGCATGGCCGACGAACTGACCCGCGTGAAGGCGCTGCGGGATCGTCTGGAAACAGCGATCCTGGCGCAGGTCCCGTTTGCACGGATCAATGGAATGGGGGCGGAACGCGTGCCGAATACCACCAACATCGCATTCGGCAAACTGGACAGCGAAATGCTGCTGGACCGGCTGGACAAGGCCGATATTTTCGCCTCGTCCGGCGCCGCCTGCACCGCCGGCGGCAGCGAGCCTTCCCACGTGCTCACCGCCATGGGTTTGGAGCGGGCTGCTGCCATGGCCTCGATACGCTTTTCCTTGAGCCGCTATACCGCAGGTTCGATGATAGACCGGGTGCTGGAAGTGCTGCTGGCTGTGGTTTTAAATAGTCGCCAGTCATGTTGAAACGTGAAATTGTAGGTCGGCATTCATGCCGACATGTCGGGCTGAAGCCCGACCTACATACCCTTTAGGAGATGATGCAATGAAAATAATGATCCGCAAAAACGCCGCAGGCATATTGTCAGCTTACGTGCCCAAAAAAGATTTGGAAGAGAATATTGTTTCCATGGAAAAAGAGGGCATGTGGGGCGGCATGGTGACGCTCGCCAACGGCTGGCAGCTAGAACTGCCGGAAATGAGCGCAGACACCGCGTTGCCGTTGACCGTGGACGCCCGCAAGGTGAGCTCATAGCCATGGCCCTGACCGAAAACGACCTGGCGCAACTGGAGGCACTGCTCGGTTCAGCGGCAGTTGGCGAAAATCCGCTCGCCAATTTCCGCCAGCTCTTTCCCGGCCTTTCCCTCACCCGTTGCGATGCTTCCGACATGGACAGTGACAAACCGTTCCGAACCTATCCGGGGTTCAACCTCTACCTGGTGGACGGCAGCAATCACTGCTGGCGCATCACCGGCGACACCGCCGCCGCCACCGGGATAGTCGTGGCGCAACGCCGTTAGGACATCGATCATGAGCCTATCCTGGATTCCCCTGTCCGACCCCGACATCAGCCATGCCGAGCTGGATGCCGTGAGCACCGTACTGCAATCGCCACGCCTCGGCCAGGGGCCGGTGGTGGAAGCGTTCGAGTCTGCGTTCGCGGCTTATCTCGGCCGCAAGTATGCAGTGGCCGTGTCCAGCGGAAGCATGGGGCTGTTGCTGTGCCTCAAGGCTTACGGCATAGGCCCAGGCGACGAAGTGATCGCCTCGCCTTTTTCCTGGCATCAGATCGCGCATGCCATTGCACTCGCCGGGGCCAAACCGGTATTCGCGGACATCGACTACTGGGCCGGCACGCTGGCGCCGGAGAAGGCCGAAGCCAAAATCACGCCAAATACCCGCGCCATCCTGGCCGGCAATACCAACGGCCACCCGGCGCCGTGGCAGGCGTTCCGCGCAATGGCGGACCGGCACGGCCTGAAACTGCTGGAGGATTCCACCGAAGCGATAGGTTCGCGCTACCAGGGCAAGCCGGTCGGCAGTTTCGGCGACTGCGCCGTGTTCGATTTCTCCCAGCCGGGGCCGCTGGTTTGCGGCGAAGGCGGAATGGTGGTGACGGACGACCTGGAACTGGTCAGGACGCTGCGCTCCTACCGCAACCGCCGCCTGGACGAGCGGTTCTCCGTGGTGATCGGCGGCAGGCTGCCCTACCAGGCTTGCATGAGCGACGTGAGCGCCGCGCTGGGACTGGCGCAACTGGATCGTATCGACGCCATTTTGCAGCGGCGCAAGCAGGTCGAAACCGACTACCTGGAGCACATCCGCTCCTTCGAAGGCATCAAGCCGCCCTATGTGGCGCCTGATGTCACCGATATTCACTGGTTGCTCTACCTGGTGCATCTGGGCACCCGCTTCAGCCGCAGCAGCCGCGACGCCATCATCGCGGATCTGCATACGGAACAGATCGAGGCCGTCGCTTATTGCCAGCCCGTGCATCTACAGGCGTTTTACCAGGAACTGGGCTATCGCAAGGGCAACTATTTCGTCACCGAAAAAGTGGCCGACCACGCGCTCGCTTTGCCTTTTCATGGTCACCTGAACGAAGACCAGGTGGGCTTCATCGTCAAGACTGCCAAGGACGCATCGCTCAACGTGGGAGCCGGGGCAGCCATTTATTAGAAACGCTTTTTTCGTAAAACCACTGAAGGAGTAACGTAATGCCCATCATCACCGTCAAGAACACCGGCAAGACCCTGGAAGCCGCCGAGGGAACCAGCATACTGAAGGCGCTGCTCGCCGCCGGCGAAAACATCGGGCACAAATGCGTAGAAGGCAAGCCCGAGCTG
>JAIOJM010000409.1 GCA_019911785.1 Sulfuricella sp.
GCCCTACATCAAACCGGAAATCGCCAGCAACACCGCGATCTTCCCCGACCGCGAGCGGCTGGCCAGATTGGAAATGCTGAAGGACCTCGACCGCAATCAGCGGCGGGTGCTGTCGCGGATGTGGACGGAGATCAAGCTGCGGTAGCAAAGCTCTGAAATTCGAAACCTGTCGCCATGTGAATAGTCACTTGGCGAGTTGAGTATTGAGGCGAACATGATGAACTCGAAAGCGCTCGATATAGGTTACGCCCACGCCCTAGGGCTGGGAGGCACAATTCTCGCCACCACTGGGCTCATCGCTTGGCGTCTTGGGCCGGACTTTCAGCTGCTTTGGATGGCGCCGTGGGCTCCCCTGTCGATTCTCGCGGTTGGACTGTATTTCACCATCCAAACAATTCATTATGCGGTCCGCACCGGCTTTCATTGGCCACTCAACTACGTAGCTCTCCTGGCAGCGGTTTACGCACCATTTGCGTTGGAGAATTGGGGCATACCCGTCACTGCGGGCTTGATGATAATCAAATATCGCCCTGGAATCATTCTTTCCCTCGGCTATGGCAGTTTATGCGTGTGCGTTTCTGCCTATTGGTTCGTTTTCGGGAGATTCACTGCACCTAAGGCTACCAGACGTTGGAGGGACTCCCTATTGCTGTTCGGGGCCCTTGTCCTTACAACCGTGCTCGTCTGGCTCGTAGTGCGGCCCAGCCTTCCTCCGTGGGTTTCACATAAGGTTCTTGTGTTGCAGGAAGCGGCACGCCACGGCGATCTTAACGCCGTGAAATTGGCGATTGAATCCGGCGTCAACCCGAGAGCAAAGGACCGGGTAGGTTGGGATTCGCTGATGTGGGCCGTATCCAAGGAACGTACGGAGGTAGTGGCGTACCTGCTTGACCATGGCGCTGATCCAAATGCCCGCGAGTACAGCAGGCCAACCGATGGAGACACATTGATCTGGAGAGATCCAGACGACCCTTCTCGTGGTGGCTTCGCGTCCGGGTCCACCGTGATGGATATAGCGATCGCCCGAGCAAATCCCGAGATCGTCAGAATGCTGATCGAAAAGGGTGCCAATCTTCGTGACATTGATGTTTGTCGGGTGTGGACGCATCAAGTGTTGAAGGTGCTGCTGGAGAAGGGCGGGGTGACGGGTGCGACGGCGGGGCGAACTTCGGTTTACGCGACAGCGGGGCTGAATTGTGCGCTTTCACGGTTCGCCTGTAGCGGAGAATTGGAAAGCGTCAAGTTGTTATTGGATCATGGTGCGGGTCCCGATCAGCTCGACCCCAATATTCAGGAACCGCAGAAGTGCCCAGCCGGTATTGGGTACGAAGAAATAAGAGAATTGTCGACACGACGGGAAGTTGGCCGATAGGATGCGCTGAAAATCCGGCGCATTACGGCTTCGTCTAATGCCCTACGCAAAGTCGCAGAAGAATACATGGAGCTTATGGACGGGCCACGGTCTCGTCATTGCCCTACGAGGAATGGGCAGCTTCGGCGTGCAGCTTGATGCCCAGCGCATGCATGACCTTGAGGATGGTTGCGAAACTCGGATTCCCTTCACCGGATAGTGCCTTGTAGAGGCTTTCACGACCAAGCCCGGTTTCGCGGGCAAGTTGCGACATGCCCTTGGCGCGGGCAATCGTGCCGAGCGCCTTGGCAATGAATGCCGCATCGTCGCCAGCCTCTTCCAGGCAGGCTTCCAGATAGAGCGCCATGTCCTCATCGGACTTGAGATGTTCGGCGCTATCCCATTTGCGCAGCTTGATGGTTCCCATGTTGCCTCCTACAGTTGCCGCGCAATCTCCAGCGCGGTTTTGATGTCCCTGGACTGGGTGGACTTGTCGCCGCCCGCCAGCAGGATCACGATTTCCATGCCGCGCTGCGCAAAATACACGCGATAGCCCGGCCCGTAATGAATCCTCATTTCCGAAACGCCTTCACCCACCGGTTCGCAGTCTCCAAAGTTGCCGTCTTCGGCCCGGTCGATGCGGGCCTGAATTCGCCGCATGGCCTGTTTGTCCCGCAGACCGGCAAACCAGTCGTCAAAAACTTCGGTGGTATGAATGGTCTTCATGGAGAAATTGTAGACTTTGGGATACAGCATATCAAGGGTTAAAAGGTGTCGGAGTCGAAATTAATTATTAGATCAACGCTTCTAGCCCCTTGCGGTCAAGCAGGTCGAGCAGCTTTGCCGAAGGGCCGCTCGGATGCTTGTCGCCGATTTCCCACTGCCGCACGGTTGACAGGCTGGTGTTGAGCACCGACGCCAGCACGGCCCGGCTGAGTTTGTAGCGGTCCCGCAGGGCGCGGTTTCGTGGACGGCGTCCAGGATTCGGCTGCTCCCTTTGGTTTTAGCTGTCATGGCAAATCCCCTGTAAAGCCTCACCCTCGATATGGGCGTCAAGTTCGGAAGAACCAGCGGCTGCCTTTGTTGGTCGCCACCAGGGTGCGCGTGCTTCCGCTCTTGCCCCGCCCCTCACCCCTCCCCGAAGGGGCGAGGGGGCTAATCTGTGGCACCTTAACTCCAAGCCGCCCGAAACTGCGCCACAAACTCCTCCAGCTTCGCATCGGGCAGGCAGTTGATCCCGGCCGCCGCCTTGCGCCCGCCGCCGCTGTCGAAACGCCGGCACAGTTCGTCCGCTCCCGTCGGCGCGGCGAGCGGGGCGCGCACGCTGACGGTGTAGCCCTCCGATCGCCGCGTCAGAATCGCATGGGCGCGGTTCGGCCGGGACTGCGCCAGGCGATTGCTGAACGAACCGCTGACGCGGCGACTCCAGGGCGCATCGGGCAGGATATATAGCGCGCAGGCTTCAGTCTCCATCTCCGGCTGGAGCCCCTCGGCTTTAGCCATATCTTCGGCGTAGCCTTGTTGCAGTTGGCGGAATGCGGGTTCCCCGGCGATGAAGGCGAAGGGATCGGCATGGCGATGCAGCAGCCGGTACAGCTCGTCGGGGGGGAAATGGAGGTCGGCCAGGGTTTCGCCGTAGCCGTTGTAATTGAGACATTCACCCAGGCTCTGCAATGCGTCGAGCTGGTCGGCGCTTAAATGCAGAGGCTCGGCAGCGCGTCGCGCGGCGTCGTGGAGGTTGTCGCCGAACGCGCCGACCACCGCCCAGATGCGATACCGGCCTTGCAAGAAACGGTCGACCAGCAGGCTGGTGCAGATGTCCGACGCACGGTCGATATGGGCTTCGAAGCCCCGATGAGCGGGAATGTCGCCGGGGAAATGATGGTCGAAATAGGCCACCTGAACACCTCGCTCCAGCAGGGCCAGCAGCGCCTCCCGGTTCTTGTCCAGGGAGATGTCCAGCACGGTGATCTTGTCGCCCGGTTTCGCCACGACCCGCTCAAGTAAGGTAATATCCCTCTTCACTCCGGTAATGAGCCGGCTGTCCACGGGATAGGCCAGCCGCAGCTGGTGCAGGGCGCAAATGCCGTCGGCATCGCCATTGAATACGTCGTAATGAGTCATAAAATTTTGGATCGCGCAGGTCTGCTGACTATGCTAGCACAGAAAGACAAAGCCTCCAGCGCCAGTCCCATTCTGGCAGCAGCCTACGCCTTGCTGATCGTTTACGGCAGCCTTTACCCGTTCAGCGGCTGGCTCCCGGCCGAGGGCATGCTGGCCTTCCTGACCGCCCCATGGCCGCGCTACATCATCCGTTCCGACATTATCGCCAACATCCTGATCTACCTGCCGATGGGCCTGCTCGCCGCGCGTGCACTGCGTTACCGGCTGCGTCCGGCCGCGGCGGTGGTCGCCGCCACCGCGCTGTGCCTGCTGTTGAGCCTTGCCATGGAAAGCCTGCAATCCCTGCTGCCGGGAAGGGTTTCCTCGCTCCTCGACCTGCTGCTCAACGGGCTCGGGGGGCTGGGCGGAACGCTGCTGGCGAGGTTGACCGTCAATCCGCCGGGGCCGCTGCGCAGGCTGGCCGCGCTGCGCCGCGAGTGGTTCCTGCCCGGACGCGCCATGGACCTGGGTTTGGTCGCCCTCGGCCTGTGGGCGCTTGCGCAGCTCACTCCGCTGCTGCTTTCGCTGGATACCGGCAACCTGCGCAAAGGGCTGCTGCCGCTGTGGACGCCCGGCTTCCCCTTGCCTTTCAGCTGGCCGCAGCTGGCCGCCTACGCCTGCGCCATTGCCGGTCTGGGTTTGTTCGGTTCTATCCTCACCCGCGCCGAAAAGAACATGGCCCTGCCATTCATCGGCTTTGTCAGCGTGGTACTGCTGGTGAAAATCCTGGTGATGGGCCGCTATCTTGCGCTGGAAACGGCGCTTGGCGCCGCCATCGGAATGGTCCTGACGGTTGTTTTGCGGCCCGCCCCCAAGCCATTCCGGTTTGCCGCAGGTGGCCTGGCCCTGCTGGCCGGATTCGTGCTCGCCGAACTGGAGCCGGCGACCGGCGTGATCTTCAAGCCCCTCCAGCCATTCAACTGGATCCCCTTCCAGGGCCAGATGCACAACCTCGCCGGTTTCAGCGAAATCCTTGCGCTGTTCTGGCCGTTCCTTGCCCTGGGATGCCTGGGCGCTTTCGCCACCAGGCCCAATCGGCGCAGACGGATGGCCTTTATCGGCGGCTTGCTGGTGCTGGCCCTGATGTTTCTGCTGGAATGGCAGCAGCAAACCATACCCGGACGCAATGCCGACATCACCGATGTCCTGCTGGCACTGGCCGGCTGGTCGCTGCCCTGGTGGTGGCGCATCCACACCACACGAGGAGAACCGCATGGACAGCCTGGCCGAACTTACCCATAAACTGCGCAACTTCGCCCGGGAACGCGACTGGGAGCAGTTCCACTCGCCGAAAAACCTGGCAATGGCGATGATCGTGGAAGCGGCGGAGCTGGTCGAGCATTTCCAGTGGCTCACCGCCGAGCAGAGCCATACGCTCGATGCCGCCAAGCGCGAGGAAGTGCGCCAGGAAATCGGCGACGTGCTGATCTACCTAACGCGCATCGCCGACCAGCTTGGCATCGACCCGGTTGCCGCCGCGCATGACAAGATGGTGATCAATGCCGCAAAATACCCGGCGGAACTTGCCCGTGGCAGCGCTGCCAAATCTATCGAACTCGAAAAATGATAAGGAAATCACCATGAGCTACTACGAAAAACATGTTTTCTTCTGCACCAACATCCGCGATGACGGCGGCCCCTGCTGCTCCAACCACGGCGCGCAGGAAATGCGCGATTACGCCAAGAGCCGGATCAAGAAGCTCGACCTCAACGGCAAGGGCAAGATCCGCATCAACAGCGCCGGCTGCCTCGACCGCTGCGGCGAAGGCCCGGTGCTGGTGGTTTACCCCGAAGCGGTGTGGTACACCTACGTGGACAAGGAAGACATCGACGAAATCGTCGACCAGCACCTGGTCAACGGCAAGATCGTCGAACGCCTGAAGATTTGATGCCACTCAAGATCCAGACAGCCAGTGTTATACTTTTAAAAACCTCTCAAGACATAACAGTTTAAAATCAAAACACGTCACTACGATCGAGGCATTATCCTGGCAAGATAATGCTGCCACTCCGGGAAAGAAGAAACGAAACATGGGCATCCGCACGTACCGACTAATACTTGGCGCATTGCTTCTGCTGTCGTTGTATTTCGATCTTAACTACTTGATGTATTCCCTCATAGTCATCCTGTTCCTGGAGGGCATCACCAACTGGCGCATACCACTTTTAGTCCAAAAAATACGCGGCACCTCCAGCACTATTGATGAAGCGAATGACAATCTGGCGCCCCTCCATCGTGCTTATCGTTTTAACTTTGAAGCTGAGCGTGCCTGGCGTTTAGTCGTCGCCTCCATGCTGCTTATCACCTATGTGCTGTTCTACGACCTATTGTGGTTCTTCCCCTGGTTCATGGGGTTCGCCATTTTCGGCGCAGGCGCAAGTGGCGTCTGTCCGGTACTGGCTGGCATCAAGTGGGCCGGCTTCAAATGAGCGACTCCGCTCAGCAGAAACCCACCGATATCATTTCCGGCGGCCTGCCTGTCAAGATTACAGGCATTGTCTTCTGGGGCATGGTGCTGGTAGGGCTGCTGATTGCTTTCCTCATGCTGGAAAGCAAGGAACGTGAGCTTGCAGCGCAAAATGCTGCCAATGCAGCGTTTCTAGGACGGGAACTCGTTGAACACATCCGTGAAAATCACTCTCCAACTTTACCCATAAAGAATCTTCAGAACGATCTGCTGCACGTCTTCAACACGCTGCAACCCAACCTGCATTTCGAAGCGCTTGAACTCACCAGCCAAAGCGATACACTGTTTTTGGGCCGCAAAAATCTTGCCCAGGACGCAATAACACTCACGCTGCAAATCGCCTCTGTGCAGGGTAAAGCGCCTGCCCCCCTGCAAATGACGGTTTTCTTTCCCAGTCACAAGAAAACGACAGCAGATTACCGCAAGCAAATCCTGATTTCGATCGGGCTAATGGTAGTGGCATTTGGCCTGATTTTGCAGCGCATCCTGCAGCGTTTGCTGTCAAAACCTTTTTTCAGCATGCTCGCTTCCGCAAAAAAATTTGCCGATGGCGATATCGCTGCGCGTTTCGATGAAACGCGCAGCGACGAGTTCGGCTTTCTCGCCAAATTCATCAATCGGGCGCTAGACTCTAGCTTAGAGCAGCAAGAAGAGCTGCGTGACGCACTGGTGCGCACGACTCAATCCGAGGTGGCGCTATCCCGTGAGAAGGAGCGCGCCGAAGTTACGTTACAATCAATCGCGGATGCCGTTATCACGACCAATGCTTCCGGCGAAGTGCAATATCTGAATCCGGTGGCCGAACGCCTGACTGGCTGGAAAAATGCAGATGCACACGGTTTGCCACTGGAAACGGTCATTCACATCGTGCATGAAAACAGCCTTGAAGTGATGCCCAACCCTGTCCACGAATGCCTGAAAACCAACGCCGTGTCGACCATGGGCGCGCACACCGCATTACTGCAACGTAATGGCCTATCCCTCTCAATCGAAGCTTCCGCTGCGCCGATGCGCAACAAGCAAGACGAAATCATCGGTGCAGTCATGGTGTGTCAGGATGTCAGCCAGGCGCGTAAACTTGCGCTACAGCTTACCTATCAGGCCAGCCATGATGCACTCACCGGCCTGTATAACCGGCTCAAATTCGAGGAGCACCTGAATCAGTTGCTGGCCAATACAGAAGAACACAGCCAACACGCGCTGCTTTACCTGGATCTGGATCAATTCAAAATCGTCAACGACACCTGCGGACATATGGCGGGCGACGAACTGCTGCGGCAACTAGCCGGGGAGTTAAAAAACTGCATCAGGCAGGGTGACATACTGGCCCGCCTGGGCGGGGACGAATTCGGCGTTTTGCTGGAAAACTGCAATCTGGAACGGGCAACTGAAATCGCCGATAAAATTCGGCTCAAGGTCAAGGAATTCCGCTTCGCTTGGCACGACAAGTCTTTTGAAATCGGCGCCAGCATCGGCGTGGCAGGGATCATGGCAGACAATTTAAATGCCGCCAATATCATGAGTGCGGCCGATCTGGCCTGCTATGCCGCAAAGGACATGGGGCGCAATCGCGTCCACATCTATCAGCCAACCGACACCGCGCTGTTACAGCGCCATGGCGAGATGCACTGGACAACACAGATCACGCAAGCGCTGGAAGAGGATCGTTTTGTCCTGTATGCCCAACCGATCAGGGAGATTTCAGACGCTGGCCGGAACAGCCAACATTGGGAAATCCTGCTCAGGATTAAAGACGAGGATGGCGGGATTATCCCGCCGAATACCTTCATCCCTGCCGCGGAGCGTTACAACAAGATGCTCAGCATTGATCGCTGGGTCGTTCGCAACGTATTTTCCGCCATCGCCGAAGGCGGCTTCTTCACCGCACCAGGAAGCGCACGCGTCATTGCCATTAACCTGTCCGGTGCATCGCTGGGTGATGAGAGCATGCTCGATTACATTTGCACCACCAGCAAGGAATCGGGAATATCTCTCAATGAAATCTGTTTTGAAATTACCGAGACGGTTGCCATCAGCAACCTGACCAAAGCAACCCATTTCATCAACGAACTCAAGACGCGGGGATGCCGCTTCTCGCTGGATGACTTTGGTAGCGGCTTAAGCTCGTTCGGCTACCTGAAGAATCTCCCGGTGGATTACATCAAGATCGATGGTGGCTTTGTCAAAGACATGGTAACGGACCCAATTGACCGTGCCATGGTGGAGGCAATTAACCAGATCGGCCATGTCATGCAAATCCAAACGATCGCGGAATGGGTGGAAAACGAAGAAACTCTGACGTTGCTCAGACAGATCGGCGTAAATTTTGCGCAGGGTTACCATACCGGTAAGCCGGTGCCCTTGTGGGGTTTGTCCTGAATACTCACCCCCTGGCAGGCTTCTCTTTATTCGCATAACCTCTCAGGCTTGCTCGGAAATTCTTGCTGGTCAAGGCTGTAATTATTATGTGCGCAGGAGCTCAGTAATGCTAAAACGTATCGTTCTCGCCACTGCGCTGGCGCTGTCGCTAAACGGGGTGCAGGCGGTTGAAGCTGAAGGGGTGCCCGCCGTCGAGGTATATGGACCGGCTGGGTGCCTGGCCTGCATGGAATACCTATACCATCTCAGCCAGAACGGCATTGCGGCGACCTTCAAGGGAACGGCTGACATGGCGGCCGTCAAGCGTCGGCTCAGGGTTCCGGCCGCCGTGGAGTCGGTACTTACTGCAAAGGTCGGCGGCTATTTTATCGAGGGGCATGTGCCGGCCGACGACATCAAGCTGCTGCTCCGCGAAAAACCGAAGGCCCGCGGCTTGGCGGTGCCAGGCTTGCCGCTCGGCGCGCCGGGATTCGAGGAGACAGACCCATCGTGCGAGGCAGGCTGCACGATACTGGCCGGAGACTCCGAGCGCGAACCGCTCCGTGAACTGTTTTTCACCCTGCTGGTGACGCCGGACGGCAAAACCAGTGTCTACGCACGTCACTGATAATATGGAAGCTATCGTAGGTCAGGTTTTAACCTGCCAGAAGTAGGCGCCTCTAGGCGACATGTCGGGCTGAAGCCCGACCTACTTGCGGTCTGTCACCGCCTGGCACAAAGCCTCGATCACCCAACCCTGGAATGCGCGCCACTGCCGCCCTCCGTTAAAGACGTGCTTCTGGTTGATCTCCAGCTCGATGCCGATGTAAGACTCGGCTGGGAAACGGCGGCGCAGATAAGCCGTTAAGCCGTCGGACTTGCCGGCATAGGGGTAATTGCGGCGCACCTTCAGCTCGGGCGCCAGTGCCCTGATCTGCGCCTGCCAGCGGCGGCACAGATCAACCTCGCCGGGCTGCGCCGGGTCGTAGAGCAGGCCGATATCGGCGTTGCGCACCGCGCCGTCGAGCTCCGGCGTGAAGCTGTGGGAGGCGACGTGGATCACCCGGCTGCCGCGCGCAACCGCTGCGGCAATGTCCGCCTCGACCCTGTTCCGGTAAGGCAGGTAATAGCTTTCCAGTATCTCGCTGCGCACCCAGGCGGGTACGTCCCGCGTGGCCTCGGAATATAGCCTCGGATGGCCGATGGAGCGGTTGAGGTCGATGAGCAGGCGGCTGGTGGTGGAGACAAACAAGGGCGCGGCCAGCGCCCTGGCCAGCTCTCTGGCCAAGGCAAGCGCACCGGCGTCGTAGCCGCGGTGGGTTTGCAGCAACGCCTCGAAGCCCGCAAACAGGTGGCGGTAGCGGAACGGAATGCGGTTGCCGCCATGCTCGCAGGTGATCAGGAAATGGTCTGTTTTCGCCATGGTTAAAAAAGCGATTAACCACGAATGACACGAATGTTCACGAATAAACACGAATAGTTAGAAACAATCATTTTCTCTCCAAACAGGTGAATCAGACCAACCATTTTAACCAACTGATTATTCGTGAACATTCGTGAACATTCGTGATTCATTCGTGTAAATTCGTGGTTAAAAGATTTTTTAAGATCAGTCCACGAACATCCGCCCATCGTCCAGGCAGTCGCACAGCTCCCGGTAAACCGCTTGCAGTCGCGCTTTCGAGCAGTCCGGGCCAACTGCCCGCAGGATGCGGCGGGCGAGCGGCCCTTGTTCCAGCATCACGCGCAGCGGCTCGCGCCAGCACTCGGAACCGTCCAGCGACGTCGCCTCGATGAGGTGGCGCCAGAGTTCGCCGGCCTGGCATTGCTGGTCGGGAAAACCCAACAGCCGCAGATACCCGGCATCGCCGATCACCGCCTGCTCGGCGTCGCGGATGCAGGTGTGCAGGATGCTCACCAGAGCATCCGTGCCGATTGCCTGTCGCATTGATTCGGCATCGTAGATCGCCCGAACGACGGCAGTGACGGCGGCGGCGATGGCGAGGTCGGCCTGCGGGCACTCCTGCACGTCGATCACGCGGATCTCGATGGCATTGCGGACGAAGCGCGGGCTCGCGCCGCGAACGTTGAGCCATTCGTGCCGCAGAACGCCATCCGGGTCGAAGGGCGCAATGTCCCGGTACATGGGCGCCATAATTTTTGCCTGGTACTCTGCCCGAGTGGTGACCGTATCCGGGATCACCCGCGCGATGGTCGATGGAATCCTCGCTTGGTGTGTGCGGTAGGCCTCCATGCGAAAATCCAGGAAGCCGGCAGGCCTGCCTTCGACGACGGGCGAGCTCGCCGCCAGCGCAGGGATGATCGGCAGCACCAGCCGGATGGCGGCATGCAGGCGGGCGAACTCGGCGTCATCGGCAAACGGCAGGTTGAGCTGCATGCTCTGCAGGTTGGCCCAGCCGTGCGCCTTGCAGCCGAAAATGCGGTCGTAGGTCCGGTAGATGGCCGCATCGTCGTGGGGCCACAGCCGCGTTTCGGCGAGGGGGTCCATCCACGGGTGCATGGCGGTAGGCATGAGCCGCGCGCCCAGGGGTTCGAGCAGCCGGTTGATGGATCGAACCTCGGCCTGGAAGGCGGCAGGAAGGGGTTCGAGGGCGGGATCGGGGATCGCGTTCTTGATCTCGATGAGATGCAGCACCAGCTCGTTGGACCAGCCGAACTTCCCCCGCTGCACTTCCGCCACGCAGGCTCCGGCGGCCCGGCGCAGCAGCTCGTCGGCAACCGGCAGGACCGACAGCGTCTGCCGGTCCACGATCATGTACTCGAACTCGATGCCGTAGCCGGCGAAGGCATGAAGCGCGGACGGTGCGCTCATCGCGAAGTGCCCCGCTTGCGCGCTTCGATGCGCTTCAGGAACACGCCCATCACTTCGCGGTAGAGCGCGTCCTTGAGCACGCTGTCCTCGTTGCCGGCATCCACGTTGGGGTTGTCGTTGATCTCGATGACGTAAAAGCGGTTGCCGACCTGCTTGATGTCCACGCCGTAGAATCCATCGCCGATCAGGTTGGCCGCCTTGAGTCCCAGCTTCACCACCCGGTCCGGCGCTTCGCCCACCGACAGCGCCACCGTGAGCCCCTCGACAAAATCCTGCTTCCGGGCGCCGTGCTTGATGATCTGCCAGTGGCCGGGAACCATGAAGTACTTCGCCACGAACAGCGGCCGCCGGTCGAGGATGCCGACGCGCCAGTCGAACTCGGTGGGCAAATATTCCTGGGCGATGATCAGCTCCGATTTATCCAGCAAGGCATTCACCCTGGCTGGCAGCTCCTCCTCCGACTCCACCTTCACCACCCCCAGGGAGAAAGAGCTGTCCGGCTGCTTGAGCACGCAGGGCAGCGCAAGAGCGGGAATGATCCGGTCCACGTTGTCCCGATGTACCAGCAGGGTTTTTGGTGCGGGGATGCGGTGCCGGGCCAGGATCTCGGCAAGATAGACCTTGTTGTTGCACTTCAGGATGGAGTCCGGATCGTCGATCACCACCAGGCCTTCAGACGCCGCCCGGCGGGAAAAGCGGTAGGTGTAGTGATTGACGAAGGTGGTGTCGCGGATGAACAGGGCGTCGAACTCGGCCAGCCTGCCGAAATCCGCCTTGGTGATGAACTCCACGTGCATGCCCAGGGCCTGCGCAGCCTTCTCGAACTTCTGCATCGCCCTGGCATTGGACGCCGGCTCGGGATTGTCGGGATCGTACAGGATGGCGAGGTCGTAACGCGGTGCGGCACGCTTGGGTACCCGCCGCCTGCGGCCCATGAAATACTCCGTGGTGGCCTGGATAGCGAATTCCTGGTGCTGGGGTGGGATGTCGCTGGCGGCAATCGGCCGCACGCTGCGGATGCGCCAGTGATGGTCGCGGCGCTCGAAATCGGCGCGCAGCAATGGCGCCTGCAGCAGATTGAACAGCTGCCGGCTCAGCGCTTCATGGCGGCTCGCCACGTTGCGGCCGAAGTAGATGCTGAGCTCGAAGGCGTCCGACTTGATCGGCGCCAGCGATTTCTGGATCAGCTCGTCCAGGCCCTCGGTGAGCAGCCGCACCATGTTCCGGGATTGCAGGTCCTCGATGGTGTTGGCGCGCGGCAGCGGCTTGTGGCCGCGCGCCTCGGCGAGCAGAGAAACGTAGTAGCCGAGGCTCTGGTAGCGGTAGCTTTTGCACAGGTTGAACACCCTGGCGAAGCGGTCGCTGCCATAGGCCGGATCGGTCAGGTAGGCCCGCGCCGGCACCACGGTCACGCCGGGAACATCGAGCGGCCAGTCGCGCGGGTTGTTGACCACGATCAGGATGCTCATGGCGCGCCCACGCGCTGCTGCGGACCCCGCGGATGAATCACCAGCAGATTCGCGTCGTGGGTCACAATGCCCAGCAGCACGGCGCCGAGCACGCGGTCGATGTTGATCCAGTACTCGTGCGACGGGCCGTAGGGATGGCGCCCGTAGGGATCGACCACCAGCACGGTGCGCTTTGCCCGGTCATAGCCCGCGATCACGACGAAGTGCCCGGCCGGCAAGCCGCGAATATCGTCCGGCTCGTCGTTAGGCCCGTATTCCCGCGCGGCACGATACAGATAGGTGGAGCTCAACCCCGTGATGATGGGCAGATTGCGGCGCAGCAAACCGCGAATCAGGGGGCGGGAGAGATCGGTCAGGCGCAGCCGCCCGCCCAGGCTCAGGAATTCCAGATAGCCCTCGGTGACATGCTGCAGCCTGGCGTCCTTCTTCACCTCCCGCTGCCGCTGCAGGCGCTCCGCGATGTCCACGCCCGGCGCAAACCAGGTGGGGTCGAACACCGTCAGGTTGTAGGTGTAAATGGTGGCCTGATAGCCATGGCGCAGCGCATCGCAGGCCAGAAAAATCGCGAAGGTGCCGCCGAGCTCCATCTTGCGGGTGCGGGCGATGATTTCCGGAAGGCGCGCATCCTCGCCCCAGTAGCGGTAAACGGCATGCAGGCAGGTGGGGCCGCAGGTGGTCTCGTCCGGCTGCGGCAGCATCTTGACCGGCAAGCGTAGCGTGATCGGATGCATGACTAAGCCTCGCCAAAAGGATACTTACATCATCAGTATAGGATGTGATGGCGCCATGAATTGGAAACGGCCATCTGAGACAGGCTGGAAAAAATGGAGTCCCGCG
>JAIOJM010000410.1 GCA_019911785.1 Sulfuricella sp.
CCACCAGCGTGCGGATGCAATTGACATATTTGAGTTGTCATGGTTATTTACAACTCCATATAGTTTCATATAAACAACATGTTGCATTATATCATATGACAGCCGAAGATGTTTGAAAATCAATCTGACAAAGTAGAACTAGGCGGGGCCGGTGCTTAAAGGGAGGATTAGGTTTGTTGGGTTACGGCGCAAAAAGCCGCGCCTAACCCAACCTACATGTGACTTATTTTTGTTTTGCCTTTTTATCCAGCTCCCGCAAATGCGCCAGTCGCTCGCCGATCTTGCCTTCCAGGCCGCGCGGCGTGGGCCGGTAGAACTCGACCCGCGGCATTTCTTCCGGAAAATAATCCTCTCCCGCCGCATACGCCTCCGGCTCGTCATGGGCGTAGCGGTAGGCGTGGCCGTAGCCCAGTTCCTTCATCAATTTGGTCGGCGCATTGCGCAGATGCAACGGCACCCCGCGGCTCTTGTCATTCTTCACGAAGGCGCGGGCGTTATTATACGCCACGTAGGCGGCATTGCTCTTGGGCGCCACCGCCATGTACAGCACGGCCTGTGCCAGAGTCAGCTCGCCTTCCGGGCTGCCCAGCCGCTCGTAAGTTTCCACCGCATCCAGCGCCAGCCTGAGCGCTCGGGGGTCGGCCAGGCCGATGTCCTCGGTCGCCATGCGGATGATGCGGCGGCCAAGATATAGCGGGTCGGCGCCCCCATCCAGCATGCGCACCAGCCAGTACAGCGCGGCATCGGGATTGGAGCCGCGCACCGACTTGTGCAGGGCGGAAATCTGGTCGTAAAATTCCTCGCCGCCCTTGTCGAAGCGCCTGCCGCTCCGGGCCAGGGCGTTTCTGACCAGCGCCTCGTCAATATGCACTACATGGCCGGTTTCTGCCGCCGTTTTCATCTGCTCCAGCAAATTCAGCAGGCGTCGCGCGTCGCCGTCCGCGTAACCGATCAGCAGCGCTTTCGCCGCATCTTCGAAAATCAGGCCGTGCAGGGCGATGCCCGCCGCCCGGTCGAACAGCTGCGCCAGTTCCTGCTCGGTCAATGCCTGCAGCACGTAGACTTGCGCGCGCGACAGCAGCGCGCTGTTCACTTCAAACGAGGGGTTTTCGGTGGTAGCGCCGATGAAGGTCACCAGCCCCTGCTCCACGAACGGCAGGAACGCATCCTGCTGCGCCTTGTTGAAGCGATGCACCTCGTCGACGAACAGGATGGTGTGACGGCCATATTGCTGCAGGTTGAGCTGCGCCCGGTCGATCGCCTCGCGGATGTCCTTTACCCCGGAAAGCACCGCCGACAGGGCAATGAAATCGGCATCGAAGGCCTGGGCGGTAAGCCGGGCGATGGTGGTCTTGCCCACGCCCGGCGGGCCCCACAGGATCATGGAATGGAGCTTCTTCGATTCGAATGCCAGGCGCAGCGGTTTGCCGGGACCCAGCAAGTGGGACTGTCCAATCACCTCGTCCAGAGTCTGGGGACGCAACCGCTCGGCCAGGGGAGCACCGGGCGGAGCGGCGGAAAACAGATCAGTCACCGATCACGTCCACGCCCTTGGGCGGCACGAATTTGAACGCCTCGGGCGCAAGCTTCGGATTGCGCTCCAGGCCGGAAAACCGAATCACCGTGGTCTGGCCGAAATGGTCGCGCAATTCCATCACTTCGAGCCCCTTCTCGGAGAAACCCATGCGCATGCTCTCGAAGGTGCTCTCCTTGTCCTTCGGTATCGCCTCCAGCCATTCCATCGTGCCACGCTTGCCGATATCCTTCAGGTCGAAGTGTTTCTCGATCTCGTTGTTACCCGCCAGCAGAGCCGCAGGGCTCGAACCGAGAGCCCGGTCCATCTGCTTTACCGTGACCTGCTTGAGATCGACGTCGTACATCCACAGCTTGGCGCCATCGCCGACGATCAATTGCTCGTAAGGCTTTTCATAGACCCAGCGGAACTTGCCGGGGCGGGAAAACAGCATGGTGCCGCTCGACTCCTGCACCGTGGTCAGCTTTTTGTCGAGAACCAGCTGCTTGAAGTGCGCCCGGGCGGATTTGACTTCGGAAAGAAAGGTTTTGAGGCTGTCCAGCGACGAAGCGCTCGCCGGCAAGGAAAGCAGGCCGGCCATAGCCATATAGCCACTAAGCAATAATGTGCGGGAGAAATTTTTCACAACGCCTCGTAAAGAGAAATTTAGCATCGGCCGGACAGACAATCCGAGGAAGGCAAGGTTAGCAAACCATGCAGTTGGCGGGTAGCACAGGAGTCAGGCCTGCGAACTCTGCCGTGCGAATTCAGAACCTATTGTTTTTTGTCGGTGTATTTTAGCAACATATATCCATTGGTGGCTAGATTTGCGCTGACAGGGTTTGCCACGACTCACCAGTTGGCCATATGGCGTTGAAGGCCAAGCCTTGAGCTGCCATTAAGGTCGGCGGCATCAAAAAATCGTGTAATGCAGTGACGGTGTCGGCAAGCGCCAGATTATCTGCGGGCAATGCATTCTTGCGTAGAAAGGCTTTCCACTGGGTCTGTTTCACCGCGTCACTGGCAAAAGCTTGGGTCAGGGCAAAAGGGGCTTCGGTAGGCAGGGGCGTGTTGCGCCGGGCAAAGGTAGCCTCGATGGCCTTAGCCAGAATGCGACCCTCAAAAGGAAATTTCCGCATGATGACCCAGATATCGTAAAAATCCTTCATGCGGCTGTTGGCAACGCCGAGCCACACCATGGCCTGAAATTTTTCAGCCACCACAGTGTAGACCGGATAAGCGCGTAGCTTAGGGGCGGCAAAGTCCAGCACAGTGGGGTAAGTAATCTCTTCTGGCGCAGGCGTGACGGCATCGCCGTAGCCAATATCAATTTGAATGGGAATAACGGCATTTTCCAACCGCGCTTCAAATAACACTCGCACACCCTGATACTCCTGATCCTCGCGGATTTCGATGGCACGCAGGGTGTCCGGGAGAAACTCCAAGCCATCTGGCTCCACGGGTTCCTGGCAAATGTTTTGGAAAATTTTCACCAACTGTGGAAGCTCACTCGAACCGAATCCCAGCAGGTCAACGTCACGAGTGGGGCGATGAGGTTCTCCGCCCCACACCGCAAACAGCATGGCTCCTTTGAGCAAGAACTGGTTGTGGTATTCGGATTGTCCCAAGCGATACAAGAGGCGCTCCAGTGCATATCGGGTCAGCACCAGATCGAACGCCTCGCCATCACGCTTGGAAATATTGAGCAGCCGTTGGCGCACAGAGGCGGCGAGATTGCGTGGTTGATCTACGCTCATGGCAGTGTTTCCAGGTAGGGCCGCATCACGTTGGCTACCCGGCAAATTGTCGCATAGCGCCAGAGTTCGTCCATGGTGCATTTTCGGGCGCGCCAGCTTTCCCTCAGCGCTTCTACTGCAACGTCCAGGCCGATCTTGTTTCGGTACTTGAAACAATCGGCGATTGTCTTGGCGAGCGAGTAAATTTGTGTGGGTACGCCGTCTATCATATGCGTCTCTACGCCAGCCTGAAGTGCTTCTCCAGAAAAACGCACAATGCGTAGAGGCGTTTCCTTGGCGGCAGGCGCGCGCGCCTTATTGTCGATTGCCAGCCACACCTCAAATGGTGCTTGGGTGGTCACACCATGAAATCGTAGCGCCGAAAGCAGGCAAACCACACCATGAGGCACACACTTTGCCGCTTCGGCCAGGCTGTGATTGGTAGTGATGCTGCCATTGGCCAGCATATAAAGGCCGCGCCCCAAGCGCTGGAGCTTGCCCGCTTCGCATAGACGGGTAAGATACGCACGGGGAATGCGGTGGGGTTCCAGGTCTCGGGCGCGAATCACGCCGCCTTGCTTTGCGAGAGTCAGAACTTTGGCGGCTTTTGAGTTTTCCATATTTGATACATATCGTCGGTATTTGCTTATAATTACCGACGTTCAGTATCATGTCAATGGATATCTACAACCCGCCAGACATAGCAATAGCCGGAAAAATGCTCATATCATCAATGGGCTAACGTGTTACTATTTTTCCAATAAATACAAACGAGTTACATAAAATCGCGCTTTTCCGAGTTTCCGACATCAATATTTTCAGCCCCCTGATTACCCAAGTGGTACGATTTGATGGGCGAGCTTAAACAGCAATTGCAGCAACAGACGAACACTTGGATGTTTTTTGCCTACGAATGGGAGGCTGTATGACATAACCAACGATTATCTGCCCGAACTGTAAAGCGGAAATCAAGCTCAACGAATCGCTGGCGGCACCGTTGATCGCCGCTATGGGCGAGGTTATTCGGTGGACAACCTGGAGGCTTTCCGGCAGTTCTATCGCGAATACCCACGCCTGATTTCCGAGACGGCGCCTCGGAATTTGAGCCTTCCCACAATTTCCGAGACAGCGTCTCGGAAATCTACCGGGACGGAATCCGCTGGCCCGTGGCAACCGGGCACGTTGAACCCGAATCTGGTGCCGCACGATGCGGTGGCGAGCAACGCAACGCTTGGGGTTTTGGTGAATCGATTCGCCGTGCAGTATTTGCCGCTCGATCAGCAGGGATAAACTTCAGTAGTAGCTACTGAGAAACCAGTCTCCCAAAAACGTCTCGAACTGGCGTACCCCAGAAACAAAAATGGCCAAGGGTTTAACCTAAGCCATTTAGTTACTTGGTGGGCGGTGCGGGGTTCGAACCTGCGACCCCTGCCGTGTGAAGGCAGTGCTCTACCACTGAGCTAACCGCCCAAAAAGAGGCGCAATTAGATCATATCGCCCGGAAAAGGTCAATAAATGAGCCCGCTCAATTTCTATTAAGATTATCTGCGATTGTCGTAAAATAGGCGCTTTTATCCCACTGTAAAATAACATGGTCCGCACTCGCTTCGCTCCCAGCCCCACCGGCTACCTGCATATCGGCGGCGCCCGCACCGCCCTGTTTTCATGGGCCTACGCGCGCAAGCACAAAGGCACTTTCATCCTCCGCGTCGAAGACACCGACCTGGAACGCTCCACCGAGGAATCGGTTCAGGCCATTCTGGACAGCATGTGCTGGCTCGGCCTCGACTACGACGAAGGTCCGTTCTATCAGATGCAGCGCATGGAGCGCTACAAGGCAGTGCTCCAGCAACTCCTGGACGAGGGCAAAGCCTATCATTGCTACGCCAGCAGGGAAGAACTGGACAAGCTGCGCGAGGAGCAGCTGGCGGCCGGCCTGAAGCCACGCTACGACCGCCGCTGGCGCGACTCCAAAGCCACTCCGCCCGCCGGGGTCCAGCCCGTAATCCGTTTCAAGAACCCGCTCGACGGCGCGGTAGTCATCGACGACATGGTCAAGGGCCGCGTCGTGGTCAGCAATGGCGAGCTCGACGACCTGATCATTGCGCGCAGCGACGGCACGCCGACCTACAATTTCTGCGTGGTGGTGGACGACTGGGACATGAACATCACCCACGTCATCCGCGGCGACGACCACCTCAACAATACCCCGCGCCAGATCAACATCCTCAAGGCGCTGAACGCGCCGCTGCCGCAGTATGCCCATGTGCCGATGATCCTGGGCCACGACGGCGAGCGCCTGTCGAAGCGCCATGGCGCGGTCAGCGTGATGCAGTACCTGGAAGACGGCTACCTGCCGGAGGCGCTGCTGAATTACCTGGCGCGCCTGGGCTGGGCACACGGCGATGAGGAAGTGTTCGACCTCGACCAGTTCGTCGAATGGTTCGACCTCGATGCTATCTCTAAATCGCCGGCCAAGTTCAATCCGGAAAAACTGCTGTGGCTCAACCAGCAATACCTCAAGAAGACCGACAGCAAACGCCTGTCCAAGCTGGTCCTGCCGTTCCTGGAAGCGGACTGCTGCGACCCCGAAACCGGGCCGCGCATGGAGGAAGTCATCGACCTGCTCAAGGAGCGGGTGAACACCATCGAAGAGCTGGCCGACGCCGCCGTGTATTTCTACCGGCCGCTGACGCCCTCGCCCGAACTGATGGCGGAGCACATGACGCCGGAAATCATCCCGGTAATCCGTGAATTTCAGGAAAAACTGGGCCAGGTGGAGTGGAACAAGCCGTCCATCAACAGCCTGATGAAATCGGTCGTGGCCGAGTACGGCCTGAAATTCCCCAAGCTGGCAATGCCGCTACGCCTGCTCGTGACAGGAGAAACGCAAACACCTGCGGTGGATGCCGTGTTAGAATTGATCGGTCGCGAGGAAACCCTGAAACGGATTTCAGCGCACATGAAGAGCTTTGCATAGGAGCACAATCCTGTTGACAAGCAACCCCAGCGCCAAGTATAGTGGCGGCCTTTCGGGGGTATAGCTCAGCTGGGAGAGCGCTTGCATGGCATGCAAGAGGTCAGCGGTTCGATCCCGCTTACCTCCACCAAGTTTAGGTCCCCATCGTCTAGAGGCCTAGGACACCGCCCTTTCACGGCGATAACACCGGTTCGAATCCGGTTGGGGACGCCAGTCTGAATCAGGGGCCTGGAGCAATCCGGGCCCCTTGATTTTGCACCAGGTTTGATCGGTGCATAAGTTTAGCAGTTTGGAGTGGTAGTTCAGTTGGTTAGAATACCGGCCTGTCACGCCGGGGGTCGCGGGTTCGAGTCCCGTCCACTCCGCCAACATCGAAAAAAGCCAGCCTAACCGGCTGGCTTTTTTCATTTCCGACACTCCGACCTGGAGTTCCATTTTCAGGCAGTCGTTGGGCTGGATGCCGAGCAAGATCCAGTTGGGGTGCGAACGTTCGTGCTGAGCCTGCCGCAGCAGGTTCTGCGGCGGGTTTTTGAAGCGGATGCTGATCTCCGAACAGTTCTCCGCATTACGCTTGCCCCCGTGCGCAAGTATAACGGCACACCCGCCCAATACTCTGCCCGGAAAAAAGGCAGGCATTAAGTTCACCTACTCCATTAACAGCTCACGACTACATATAATACCTGATTGTTTTAATCAACCATTAAGCTATATTTGCAATGTGGACATCGGCTATTGATATAGCCGCCTCAGAGGTTATCAATCTCAGGCACGGTGCCTGCGCGGGACGGAAACTTGTTCGCATACTCGACACAATACAAGCGGCCCGCTCCGATTTCGGAACGCCCGCCAAGGAGAGAAAAATGAAAGAAGCTCACATCAACTATTCAGGCATGGATCTGGACTACAAAAGGGCAAGTGGACTGGCCGCCGCTTTGGCTGAAAAAGATCCTTACATCACCGAACCTGTCATGGTTGCCTGGCATGACAAGAAATCATCGCGGATGTCGCCAATGATAGCAGGTGCCAACATCAATACACGCTGGCTCGATTACGGGGAAAGCCACGGCGGAAAACTTGAAGTTGACGTAAACGGTGAATTCGAATTCATCTTCGCCGATTCCAGCGCCTTTGATCAATATGGCCCCAGCCCGTATATCAATCTGCACGACAATCTCGGCAACGAGTACCTTTGCCAGATCAATGCACTACGCGACCCGCACGATCCGAGCAAGGAAGCCTGCGTGGTTCTGGACGACATGACCAGCAAGCTGACATAGGATCCATCAGTTTGCGGCTTCCATGTCGAGCCGTGCCTATAAGTCAGTATGGCGTTTACCGCTATGGAGATACTTACCATGTCCGAGAACAATTCGCTTGTTGCTACATATGCAAACCACAGCCTGGCCAAGGCCACCGTCAAGAAATTGCAAAAAAACGGGCTCGACATGAGCAAGCTGTCCATCGTCGGCAAGGATGAGGACAAAATATTGGCAGGGGTAACGGTGGTCGGTGGCCTGTATGAACTTGGCGTGGGGCAATATAGCTGCATTTCCCGGGAAACCATTCCTGATTACGAAGCCGAATTAAAAGCCGACAGGCTGCTCCTCTTTTTTCACGGAACGGCCGATGAAATTGCCAGGGCCAAGAGCATTATTGATACAACCCACCCCGAAGGCTGGAATGGCAACGTAGGCTGCGCTGTGTACTACGGATGCATTGATTAGACTGACACAAAGCCGGGCTAGGAAGCAATCAGTCCCTTCTCTATTGCATAAGCGGTCAGCATGGCCGCATTGTGCAAATCCAGCTTCTTCATCAGGTTGGAACGGTGCTTCTCGACTGTTTTCACACTCAG
>JAIOJM010000059.1 GCA_019911785.1 Sulfuricella sp.
CAATTTCGTGCCGGAATTCAGCGCCGCCATGACCAAGCTGCAGAAAGGCCAGTACACCACCGAGGCTGTGAAGAGCCAGTTCGGCTGGCACATCATCAAGCTCGAGGACTCGCGCGCGATGCAGGCGCCACCCTTCGACGAGGTGAAACAGAACCTGCGTCAGCGCGCGCAGCAACAGCAAATCGACAAGATGATCTCCGATTTGCGCGCCAAGGCCAAGGTTGAAGAAAAGGCAGAAGCGGCAGCTGATAAAAAGTAACTCAGCGAACTACCAGCATCAATGAACAAGGGCGCCATGGGCGCCCTTGTTCATTTCAGAATCGGGTAACTACTCAGGTCGAAACGATAATGCTTAAACCTGCAATCCGCAGATGGAGCAGATTCGCACAGATAAAACCCCGCTGAATCAGCTGGTTGCCAGTCAATCGTACATAACCATCAGCCCGTGTAGGGGCAATCGTTATTGCGTAGGCAGGTATTTGCCCACGCATAGCCGATTCCGTCAAAAACGAATTTCTTTTCACCATGACGCCATGGTCCGCGACTCATCGGCAGGAACTTCGATGGAAGCCAGTGAGGCATTTATGCGCAGTGCGACTTCAGAAAATTCTTCGATGGGTACCGGCCGCGAGAAATAGAATCCCTGTATGCTTTGGCAGTTCATAAGACGCAGCAGCTCCAGTTGCGCCAGGCTTTCCACGCCTTCTGCGACAACCCGCAGGCTGAGGCTGCGTGCCATGGCAATGATGGCTTCGACAAGCGCACGGTCATTTGCATTGACACCCATGTCGCGCACGAAGGACTTGTCCACTTTGACGCTGTCCACCGGGAAGCGCTTCAGGTAGGAAAGAGAAGAGTAGCCGGTGCCGAAGTCGTCGAGATAGATGCGGAAGCCTTGCGCGCGCACGGCATCCAGCCAGTTGAGGGCCAGGTTTACGTCTGCGAGCAGCACGCCCTCGGTGATCTCCAACACCAGGCGAGAGGGGTCTATCCCGTATCGGCGAGCCGTTTCCCCCAGCTTCAATGGGGGCAGTCCATCCGGTATCTGTCTTCCTGAAATATTCAGCGACAGGTAATAATCCTTTCCTTCCGCCTGCCACGCGGCTAATTGCCGACAGGCGGCTTCCAGAACCCACAGCCCGATATCGACGATGAGCCCGGTTTCTTCGGCCAGGGGAATGAAGGCATCGGGGGGAACCAGCCCTTTTTCGGAATGGCGCCAGCGGATCAGGGCTTCGGCGCCGGCCACGCGGTTGCAGGTAATGTCGACGATGGGCTGGAAGAAAAGCTGGAACTCATCGCGCCGCAGCGCCAGATGCATATCGGTTTCCATCGCACGGCGACGTTCCGCGGCCTCGGCCATGCCGAGATCGAAAAAGGTGAAGCGGTTGCCACCGGTCGACTTGGCTCGATCCAGGGCGAGTTCGGCATTGCGCAGCAAGGTGGGCATATCTTTCCCGTCGCCGGGAAAAAGCGTAATGCCTATGCTAACGCCGATTTTTAACGGATTGGCATGGACCTCATAGTGCTGGCCGAGCACCTCGACGATACGTTTGCCAATACGGGCAGCAATATCTTCCTGTGCGTCACACGGCAGGAGGACGGCGTATTTGTCGCCGCCTATGCGTGCCACCGTGTCGGTAAGTTTCAGGCAACTGCGAAGCCGCTTTGCCGCCATCCTGAGAATCTCGTCGCCGACCGGCAGACCGAGGGCTTCGTTGATGCGCTTGAATCCGTCCAGGTCAATCAGCATCAGGACAAAGCCATAGCCCGGATGCCGTATGGCTTCCTGCAGTGCCAGTTCAAGGCCGGGGCGGTTGGCGGTGTCTGTCAGGGGATCGGTTACCGCCCGCATCCTGGCCGAGTCTTCCGCCAGCCTGCGTTCAGTGACATCGCTGACCAGGCCCTGAACCCTGTCATCGCCGATGGGGCTCACCACCAGATTGAGCCAGCATATTGCGCCACTGCCGAGAGTGAGCAGCAGATCGTCTGCGCCGGTCGTATTGCTGTCGAGGCAGTTGCCGATGAGCTGTGACAGGCGATCCGGCGATTGCCAGGCGAGGTCGCCAATTCGGGTCTTGCCGGCGGATGCCGCTTCCGGGGGCAGGCCGAAAAGCCGGGCAAGTGCTGGGTTAAACGATTCGATATGGCTTTCCCGGTTAGCGATGAAAATGCCGGTTTCCGCATTCTGGAAGATGGCGTGATATTTTTTCTCCTCCATTTCGTACTGCAGCCGCAGCTCTCTCTCATCTTCAAGCGAGGTGACCAGTTGGCTCGCCAGGGTATTGATGTCATCGGCCAGTTGCCCGACTTCGGTATGCGCATGCCCCTTTGGCATCTTCAAGCGGTCGCCGGCGGTGGCATCCATCTGGTGCAGGCGGTCGGACATGGCCTTGATCGGGTTCACGATCCGGAACAGCAAGGCCAGAATGATCGCGATAGCTGTACCGGCAATCTGCAGCACCAGCATGGATCCGACAAAACTCACTTCCTCATGGACATGGCGATCCAATTCATCCGGATTGGGGTAGAGATGAATCTCGCCGACACGTTGGCCGGGGTTGAAGGGGGAGTGAATGACGCGGACCAGGTGGCCTTTGGCGGCTCGCTGTTCAGCCTGTGGAGCCAAGGAGTTTCGCTGCGCACTGGCCAGTTCTTGCTTATCGGTGCGGATGACCGCACCCTGCACATCGGAATTTTTCAGCAAGCCACGCACGACTTCCTTGGCGAGCGCCTGATCGCCGACAAAGCAGGCAATGCTGACCGTGCTTTCCACCGTATCGAGCAGTTCAGCCAGATTGGCACTGGTGTTCTGCCCTTCGCGAGCATGGGTGACTGCGGCGGTAACGGCGATGAACAAGGCACCCACAACAATGGCGATACCCACCACCGCGACGGTCGTCTGAGTAAGGATGCTATGGCGCCAGCTGAGTTTCATGATTGCTGATTATGGCTCGAAAACCAGTTTTACCCGGCCATCTACTTTGGAGCGCTCCATATAGCCGATAGCGCCCGGGGTTTTGGCGATGAACTCGATAAGATCCTCTGTGCTTTTCGCCTGCACGGGAGGCTCTGTTCGGCCGGAGAAGACCAGTCTGGACCAGTAGGCATTGATTTCGGCCAGGTCCTTGTTGACCAGCCGGAGGTAAAAAGTGGCTTTCTCGGACTGGGTGGCGGGCAGATCGACAGGCTGGACGGACAGGCCGGAAGGCAGCTGACGAAAACGCCCGAGAAAAATATTGATCACTTCATCGCGGCTGAGCCTGTCGATGCCGCTTCTGGGATTGGCAACCACCACCACATCAGCCATGGATTCTGCAGCCGGCAGCAGAATCAGCAGGAATGCGATTAGCAAGGGCCTGAAATGGGGTCTCATAATCGTCAGAAGATGAAATCCAGGGTAAGACTTAATACGTTCATATTTCCGTTGAAGCCGGGCTTTTCTCCGCGGTACGGGAAGATCGACTGCGGGGTGCCGCGAACCTGATCGAGTTGTGCTTTCAGCGCCATGTTGCGGCGAAAATCCCAGCGGGCGCCCAGAATCGTGGTGTGCTGGTCGCTGTGCGAATCCGCCAGGGTCGACGCCAGGGTTGCATTCAAAACGGCCAGAGGACCAACATCGGGTAATCCGGTCGAAAGGGTTTTGGGACTGGATCTGACCCATGAATAGCCGGCGAAGGGGGTCACCTCACCGATTCTGTACCCGGCAATCAGGTAGCCTGAACGGGAGTTCTCGAAAATGTCGCTGTCATGCCGGATTTCGCTCAACATCAGCTGCACCTGCAAAGGCCCGTTATCATAGACCATGCCGGCTGAATAGAACCGGGATAGCTTGTCTTCAACCGCGATTGCGCTGGCTGCCGCCTGGGCGCCTGCCGCATTGAGCGTATCCCTCAAATCGGCAAGCGGCAAATCATGGTTGAAGCGGAGCTGGGCATAGCCCAGCCGCCACTGCCAGGATCCGCTCAGATAGTCGACATGTCCCCCAGTCATGCGCGACCCGTTTAGATCCCATTGCCGGTCAGCCAGAGGAACCTTTTCGCGGCTTACGCCCGAGAACACTTTCCCGCGCACCAGTCCGCCGGCCAGGGGGGTCGTCATTTGCAGGTCCAGGCCTTCGATATAGGAGAAGGGCAAGGCTCCGTAGTAATCCCCGGGCGGGCGGACGGTCAGGTAAGAGTACCCGACCTGGCGGGAATCGGCGAGCATGTAGAACTCTGTTCCCAGACGTCCGGCGCGCAGGCTGAAATTCGAATCGGGATCGTATTTCAGGAAGGCCCAGGTCAAATCAGGCTGGAAGGACTTGTCGTAGCGGTAATGGCTGACAACTTGGGCGACGGCCTCGAACTTCTCGGCAAACTGGAAGTTGGCCTGGAGACCGGCAAGGGAATCGATTTTCCCCGACCAATGGTTGGTGACGCCGTCGGGCTGGGACAAATCACGCACAAACTCGGCCTGGTCAGAATTGGTCCGGGCGAATCCGAGGGTGCCAAAGCCACGCAGTGTGAGCGCCTGAGAGCCTGCTTCGCTGAATGAGTCTACCTGAGCAAATGCCGGGCCATGGCACGCCATCACGAGCGGAAAGGCTAGCAACGCAATCCTGCCCGCCAGTGAGGGCGGCTGGATTGTGAAATGGGAGCGAATTGCATCATGCGCTCGTTGTGTTTTTATGTGGTTTTTCACGTTCCAATCAATGGGAAGATGAACTGACGATTTAGTGACTTCTTAGCCACTATCCTGCTTCACATATCCAGCATAGTTGATAAATTCACATAAAAAATCATTCCACGCTATAGGGTTTTCCCTAGTTTTTTGATTGGTGGCCTTCAGGGGTTCGCGGGATCACCCCATCACATAAACTGCGTCAGCCCGCGTAGAGCCATAACCAGCGGGCATTGCGCCGCATGGTGGAACCCATTCGGCGGATTACGCCACGCCAATCCTGCGCAGATTAATAAAAAGTAATGTTGCGAACTGCCCGCAACAATGAACAAGGGCGCCACTGGCGCCCTTGTTCATTTCAGAATCGGCAGAAAATCACCCCACCCACTTCCTCGCATTGCGGAACATCCGCATCCACGGCCCGTCCTCGCGCCATTCCGCGGGATGCCAGGAATGCTGCACGGCGCGGAAGACGCGCTCGGGGTGCGGCATCATGATGGTGAAACGCCCGTCAGGAGTGGTCAGGCCGGTGATGCCCCGGGGCGAGCTATTCGGGTTGGCCGGGTAATTCCCGGTCGGCTGGCCGCGGTTGTCGACGTAGCGCAACGCCACCTTGGCCGCGTTCATCTGCTGCTCGCTGCCGAATTCGGCGTAGCCCTCGCCGTGTGCCACCACGATCGGCATGCGGCTGCCGGCCATGCCGTCGAGAAACAGCGACGGGCTCTGGGTCACTTCCACCATGACGAAGCGCGCCTCGAACTGCTCCGACTTGTTGCGCACGAAATGCGGCCAGTTCTCCGCGCCGGGAATGATGGCGTGAAGGTTGCTCATCATCTGGCAGCCGTTGCACACGCCCAGGGCGAAGGTGTCGCCGCGCCGGAAGAACGCCTCGAACTCGTCTCTGGCACGGGCATTGAACAGGATCGACTTGGCCCAGCCCTCCCCTGCGCCGAGCACGTCGCCGAAGGAAAAGCCGCCGCAGGCGGCAAGGCCATGGAAATCCTTGAGTGCAACGCGGCCTTCGATGACGTCGCTCATGTGCACGTCCACCGCCTCGAAACCGGCGCGGTCGAAGGCGGCGGCCATTTCCACCTGGCCGTTGACGCCCTGCTCGCGCAGGATCGCCATGCGCGGGCGGCTGCCAATTATGTGAACCTCGCGAAGCGAGACTTCGTCCCTCAGGTCGGAACAAGCGCCCTTCACGTTTGCTTCCTCTCCCGCTTGCGGGAGAGGATTGAGGAGAGGGCCGCCCCCCGGGAGAGAGTTAGGAGAGAGGGCAATAAACGGCGCGGCGACGTTGTCGTTGAGGTCGAAGCTCAGGGCCGCGTGCAGGCCGGGGTCGCCGGCATCCAGAACGCGTTCGTATTCCTGCTGTGCGCACTGCGGGTTATCGCGTAAAGCCTGCATCCGGCTGGTGGTTTCCGACCAGGCGCGCTGCAGCTCGATGCGCGGCATGCCCAGGATTTCCTTGTTGCTGCGCTGGATGGTCAGGCGGTCGTCCCGATTCAGCGTGCCGATGACGTGCAGCTCGCCGCGCAGGCCGGTGGCGAAGAACGCTTTCATTACTTCCGGGGTATTGCTGCGCTTCACCTGCAGCACCGCGCCCAGTTCCTCGTTGAACAGCACGCCGAAGATGCGCTCGGTATAGCTGCCAGGCGGCACCACCGGTTCCTCGCCGCTGCGCTCGGCATCGCTCTGGATGCGCTCGATGCACAATTCGTCCAAATCGACCGTCACGCCGCAATGCCCGGCGAACATCATCTCGCACAGGGTGGCAAACAGTCCGCCATCGGAACGGTCATGATAGGCAAGGATGCGTCCATCCGCATTGAGATGCTGAACCGTATCGAAAAACCCCTTGAGCTGGGCTGCACTCGCCACATCGGGCGCCTCGTTGCCGGTTTGCTTGTAAACCTGGGCCAGCGCCGAGCCGCCCAGCCGGTTTTTGCCCTGGCCGAGATCGATCAGGATCAGATCGGTGTCGCCGGCATCGGTGCGCAATTGGGGGGTCAGGGTCTGGCGCGCATCGGAGCAGGGCGCGAAGGCGGAAATGATCAGCGACAGCGGCGCGGTGACTTCCTTCCTTAGTCCACCCTCCTCCCACACCGTCTTCATCGACATCGAATCCTTGCCCACCGGGATGCTGATGCCCAGTTCGGGGCACAGCTCCATACCGACCGCGCGCACCGTGTCGTAGAGCGCGGCGTCCTCGCCGGGGTGGCCGGCCGGCGCCATCCAGTTGGCGGACAGCTTGATGTCGCCGATCTCCGCGATGCGCGCCGCGGCGATGTTGGTGATTGCCTCGCCGATGGCCATACGGCCGGAGGCGGCCGGACCGATCAGCGCCAGCGGCGTGCGCTCGCCCATGGCAAAGGCTTCGCCGCGGTATTCCTCGAACCCCGCCAGTGTCACCGCCACGTCCGCCACCGGGATTTGCCACGGACCGACGAACTGGTCGCGTGCGGTCATGCCGCCGACGGTGCGGTCGCCGATGGCGATCAGGAAGGTCTTGTCCGCCACCGCCGGCAGGCGCAGCACGCGCAGCGCCGCCTCGCTGAGATCGATCCCGGCGGTCTCGAAAGCCGGCAGTTCACGGGCCAGGTGCGCGACATCGCGCGTCATCTTCGGCGGCTTGCCGAGCAGCACCGACAGTTCCATGTCGATCGGCTTGTTGTTGAAATAGCTGTCTTCCAGTATCAGTCGCTGTTCGGCTGTGGCCTCGCCGACCACGGCGTAGAGGCAGCGCTCGCGCTGGCAAATCGCTTCGAACTGCGGGAAATCCTCCGGCGTGACGGCGAGCACGTAGCGCTCCTGCGCCTCGTTGCTCCAGATCTGCATCGGCGACATGCCCGGCTCTTCGTTGCGGATGGCGCGCAGATGGAAGATTCCGCCGCGCCTGGAGTCGTTCACCAGTTCCGGCAGTGCGTTGGACAGCCCGCCCGCGCCGATGTCGTGGATCGAGATGATGGGGTTCTGATCGCCCAGTTGCCAGCAGCGGTCAATCACTTCCTGAGCGCGACGCTCCATTTCCGGGTTGCCGCGCTGCACCGAGTCGAAATCGAGGTTTTCGGCATTCGCGCCGGTGTCCATGCTCGATGCCGCACCGCCGCCGAGGCCGATCAGCATGGCCGGGCCGCCGAGCTGGATGATCAGCGCGCCCGGCGTGATCCGGTGCTTCTCGGCATGGCGCGCGGAGATGTTGCCGAGGCCGCCGGCGAGCATGATCGGCTTGTGGTAGCCGCGCATTTCGCCGGCCACCTGCTCTTCGTAGGTGCGGAAATAGCCGGCCAGGTTGGGACGGCCGAATTCGTTGTTGAAGGCTGCGCCGCCGATCGGGCCTTCGAGCATGATCTGGAGCGCGGAGGCGATGCGCCCCGGCTTGCCGTAATCAGTTTCCCACGGCTGCTTGAACCCCGGAATATTCAGGTTGGACACCGAAAAACCGGTGAGTCCGGCCTTCGGCCTGGAGCCGCGGCCGGTTGCGCCTTCGTCGCGAATTTCGCCGCCCGCGCCGGTGGCCGCGCCGGGGAAGGGCGAAATCGCGGTGGGGTGGTTGTGGGTCTCCACCTTCATCAGGATCTGGGCATCGTCCTCGTTGTAGCCGTATTTCGCACCCACTCCCGGATAGAAGCGTTTGACCTTGTAGCCCTCGATGATCGAGGAGTTGTCAGAATAGGCCACCACCGTGCCGCGCGGGCTCTTTTCGTGGGTATTGCGGATCATGGCGAAGAGGGATTTGTCCTGCTTCTCGCCGTCGATCACCCAGTCGGCGTTGAAAATCTTGTGGCGGCAATGCTCGGAGTTGGCCTGGGCGAACATCATCAGCTCGACGTCGGTCGGGTTGCGGCCGATGCGGGTGAAGTTCTCCACCAGGTATTCGATCTCGTCCGGAGACAGCGCCAGCCCCATTTCCCGGTTGGCCCGTTCCAGCGCGCCCTTGCCCTGCCCCAGGATGTCGACGGTGTTGAACGGCGCCGGCTCGAAATGGCGGAACAGCTTTTCCGCGGCATCGAAACTGTCCAGCACCATTTCCGTCATGCGGTCGTGGATCAGCGGCAGCAGCGCCTGCTTTTCCTGCTGCGTCAGCGCCGATCCGTCGGCCTTCTGCGCATAGAACGCCACCCCCCGCTCAAGCCGTTCGACCGCCTCCAGGGCGCAGTGGCTGGCAATGTCGGTGGCCTTCGATGACCACGGCGAAATCGTGCCCAGGCGCGGCACCACCAGGAACAGCTCGCCCTGCGGTTCTTCCACCGGGGATGCGGGGCCGTAGGTGAGGATCTTCTCCAGCACCGACAATTCCTGCGCTTCCAGCGTGCGGCGGGTGGCGGCGAAATGCCAGTATTCGGCGTGGACGTGGGAGACGGCAGGCGTGGCGCCGCGCAGGCCCTGCATCAGTTTTTCGAGGCGGAAGGAGGAAAGGGCGTTGCCGCCGCGCAGTTTAAGCATGAAACTTCCTAGTCAGTTAAATTCCGGTAAATAACAAATCAAGCGCGGCGATAATTTCCTCGCGCCGGTGCTTCAGCGTTGCAATCTTCTCACCCAGCACCCGGCGTGGCACGCCGGCGATCTCTGGGGTAGACATGACGACGGAAACACCTTCAATCTCGAATTGGGGGTTAAGGGTTTTGGCCGCCTTACCCATTTCCGTTGCCAGCACCAATGGCACCACTACCCGTGTGGCAAGCACATCCAGCAAATCGGACTGCACTTCTAGCAGATAGGGAATATCCCGGCTGGATGCCGGATTGGTATTGCGGCAAACATCGAATTGCGCCATCAAAACCGCCGCAAGCTGTCGCTAAATACTCCGCGGGTCTCGATTCTGCTGTTGTACTCAACTAGCGCCGCATGGTTTTCCTGAAGCCATTCCTGACGGCGCGATTCGCGCACCAATTCGGCAAGCCGCTGTTCCAGCGTTTGCGAAAGGTTGATATTGTACGACTTGGCCTGGCGCAACAAGTCGCTGTTAATGCTCAAATTTGCAGGTTTCTTGGGTGCATCTGGATTGTAAGGTTCGGCTAGCATTTTCCCCTCCATCATACGATCACTCTGATGCGCATATTTTATGCGCATCAATGACACACTGCAAGGAAATTTCGCCTATCCCTGCGCCAGCACCAGCCGGTTTCGGCCGCCGCGCTTGGCCTCGTACATCGCCTTGTCCGCGGCTTCGCCAAGCGTGCCCGCATCGAGGAAATGCGGAAAATCCGCCACGCCGCCGCTGAAGGTGATGCAGAATTCCTTGCCGCCGGCCAAATGCCGGATGCAGCTTAGATCTTCGCGGATTTGATCCAGCACCTTTACCGCCGCCGGCCCGTCGGTGTCGTTCAAAATCACCGCGAATTCCTCGCCGCCGTAGCGCCCGACGATATCGGTCTCGCGCAGGCGCTGCTGCAGCAGTCGCGACAAGCTCTTGAGCACGCGGTCGCCAACCGAATGGCCGTAGGTATCGTTCACCGTCTTGAAATGGTCGATGTCGAGCATGGCGAAGGACAGCTTGCCATTGAGGCGCCGGGTGCGCGCCAGCTGAATTTCCAGCTGCTCCTTGATGGCGGTGTGATTGAGCAACCCGGTCAGGCTGTCGCGCACCATGAAAGAGCGCAGCACCCTGGAGCGCTCGACGCGGCTGGCCACTACCGAAACCAGGTGAGCCGGCTCGATCGGCTTGATCAGGAAATCGTCGCCGCCCAGCCTCAAGGCAAAGAGCTGCTGGCCGATATTGCTTTCCGCCGAAAGAAACACGATCGAAATGCCGACGAACTCTTCCTGCTGGCGAATCACCGTGGCCAGTTCGAACCCGTCGCATGCCGCCATGTGCAAATCCAGCAACACTATGTCCGGCCTGAATTCGACCAGCTTGTCCAGGGTTTGCATCGGGTCGCTGATCACCTCGGCGATCATGCCGGCCCCCTTCAGAAGCGTGGCGTAGGATTTGGCAAGAGAGGCGGAATTTCCCACGATCAGCACCCGGTAGGGCTCGGCCGGTACGTTCGAAGTCAGTGCGTCCAGCTTGTCGATCAGCCCGCCCACGTCTACCGGCTTGGTGAAATAGGCGTCGCATCCGGCTTGCACCGCCTGCAGCCTTGCCTTCATATCGCCGTGCGCGGAAATGAACAGCACCGGAACCGGCTTCGCGACCATGCCATGAATTCCGTCCAGGGCCGCCACACTGCACGCGTCATCCCCAAAGAAAACGCTATCCATGATGATCGCGGCCGGTCGGGTCGCCTTGAGCGCTGCGCCGAAGCTGCACAAGTCGCGGAACAGGCGAACGGTATAGCCGAAGTAGCCGATTTGCGACGACAAATCGTGTGCCAGCGCCGCATCGCTTTCGATCAGGAACACCAGCCTGCCGCTGCCCGCCTTCGCCGCAGGAGAGTCGGGTTGGCCGGCCATCTGCGGCGCGTCGGAATGGGGATCGGAAGTCTTTGGCATGACGAAAGATGTTATTCCCAATATCCAGGGTCGGCAACCGCGTCGACGCAGCGAATTGTCAGCGGCTTGTGCAGTTGATTCATTTATAGGATATTTAAAACTTATCCCAAAAGATTCGAGCCTGCCATGAAAACTTCTCCAATTTACTTCAGCCACGAAATCCGCCAACTGGAGCAAATTGCGCTGAACAATGGTGTCACCGGCCTGATGGAGCGGGCCGGCCTGGCCGCGGCGGATCTGGCGCGCGGCCTGCTGGCCGGCAAGACCTCGGTGCTGGTGATCGCCGGGCCGGGCAACAACGGCGGCGACGCGCTGGTGGCGGCGCGCCACCTCAAGTCATGGTGGTTCAAGGTAAGCGTCGTATTTGCCGGGGAAGCCGCCAGGCTGCCGCCCGATGCCGACTATGCCATGCAGGCCTGGCGTGAGGCTGGCGGCGAACTGCTCGACGCCATTCCGGCCGATGGCAAATGGGATATGGTGATCGACGGCCTGTTCGGCATCGGCCTGGCGCGGGAATTGAGCGGTCGCCATCTGGAACTGGTGCGGGAAATCAACCGCATCAACCTGCCGGTGCTGGCGCTGGACGTTCCCAGCGGGCTGGACGCCGACGCCGGCCAGACCTTCCGCGCCGCTGTCCGCGCCAGCCACACCCTTACTTTCATCGCGCTCAAGCCGGGCCTGCTCACCGCCTACGGACCGGACTACTGCGGCGAAATCCACGTCGACACCCTCGGCATTGACCCCGCCGCCCTGCTCCAGCCCACCGGCTGGCTGCTGGAAAAAAGCGAAGTGGCCGCCGCGCTCAAGCCGCGCCCGCGCAACAGTCACAAGGGCCTGCTCGGCAGCGTCGGCATCCTCGGCGGCGCTTCCTCGATGTGCGGAGCGGCGCTGCTGGCCG
>JAIOJM010000411.1 GCA_019911785.1 Sulfuricella sp.
GGGCAAACAGCAATCTCGATTTCAAGGGTGACCTCAGCGCCCTGCTCACTGAGTGGAAGCGCGACAAGGCAAGCCTGCATGAGCGTTTCGATCTCAACAAGGACGGCCAGATCGATCCCAGGGAATGGGAACTGGCCGTGCTCGCAGCCAAGCGCGAAGTGGCGAAGCAGCATGGCGAAATCCGCCTCAGGGATGGCGTGCACCTGATGCGAAAACCTGGGGATGGCCGGCTGTTCCTGCTTTCCAACCTGCCGGAGGAGAATCTGGCCCGGAAATACGTGCTGTGGGGCGGGTTCCACCTGCTGGCGTTCATTGGAGCCACAGGCAGCGCAGTCTACTTGCTGGGTGTCTGAGTCAGTTCGAATCACGTTTTCAATAGCTCAATCCATACTTGAATAGTCAGGTATTCGGGCTATATTTAAATTGGGTTCAAACCACAGACAGGAGCAAGACATGACTGATCAAATCCAAATCACCATCGACCGGGAGGTCTACGACCGGCTGCAAATGCTTATGGTACCTCCCATCAGCGATGCCAACGCAGTGATCAAGGAGCTGTTGTATCACGATGGGCGTACCAGTCGGGCCGCCGTTGCGCTGGGGGCCGCTGAGCAACACTTCACTTATGCACAGGAACTCGAACGCTCCAGTCAGGGCGTCTACGATTGCGGAGGGGGGACCTAACGCCGCCCAGCCGGCTTGTTGAACAGTGGCGCCGGATCGCGAAGCATCATATCCGGCGCGGAAAACGGCGCCAGTCGTTCGAGAAAATCCAGTAATTCCAGCACTGGTGAATTGCGAAAAAAGCGCGCCTTGGGTATCTCCATCCAGATCCGGTCGGCATAGGCATACAGTTCGTAAGGCGTATCGCCGACGCCGTCATGGTTGAGGTCGAAACCCTGGTAATCGTCCCAGTAGTTGCCGCGCCACTCGTTTTTGCTCGCATCGCCGCTGCCAAACATCATCGAGACATGAATGAGATTGCTCTCGAAACTATTATTGTGGAGAACATGGCCGCCCCGCTCGCCGGAAAACTGGATGCCGATAGCATTGTGCGCAAAGCGGTTGCCTCGCAGCACGGTCTTGTCAGCCGGTTCGATGGGTGAGTCGGCCAGCAATCCCACCGCGCAGTGGACGACTTCGTTACCTTCCGCCAGCCCTTCAGCGCTCATCTTGAAAGCCAGCCCCGCCCCGCTCACTCCCTGGGAATGAAAAACCCGGTTGCGCAGAAGCTTCACCCGGTCTGAATTCAGCACGATGACGCCGGTGGCGTTGCGGTCGAGTCTATTGCGCTCGATCACGCTGTCCGGCGAAAAAAACAGGTGGATGCCGTAGCGGCTATTGCGGATGATGTTGCCGATGAGACGATTGCGCGGCGAATTCATCAGGGTAACGTCGCGCGCCTGGTCGATGTCGTTGCCCTCGACCAGGTTGTCCATGCTGTACCAGAGGCGAATCGCCTCGCCCCGCATCGCCAGCTCGGCCGGTATGGAGCGGATCCGATTGCGCCGCAAAGTGTTCTGGTTGGCCCGCTTCAGGCTGATACCGAAGAGCGTGCCGTCAATCACGGTATCCTCGATGCTGTTGCCGCTGCCGGTCAGCGCGATGCCGGCATCCAAACTGTCATGGGAGTTGCCCGAGTTCGTCAGCCGCAGCCCCCTCACCACCGCCCCGTTGGCGTTGATGATCAGCACCGAGCCGGTACCGCCGCCATCCACCGTGACTTTGCCGCCGCCATCAACGATGATCTGGCGCGAAATCAGCGCCGGCCCGGCATAGACCCCGTGCTTGGGGTGCAACGTTCCGCCGGTGGGCGTGGCATCGATCAGGGCCTGGAAGGAAGGGTAGGCTGCTGGCGCAGCCAGGGGACACACCAGCAGAAACAGGAAAAAGAGGATTTTAGCCACGTATGAACACGAATAAGACGATCTTCGCTATGTAACAATAATTCCCCGGCGCTGACAATGCGTCATGTCAATTCAACCTAAAAACCGTACACACCACGAATGACACGAATGTTCACGAATGAACACAAATACTTAACTACAAATATCGTCTCACCAAATGTGAAAATCGAGTAGATATTGCCAAC
>JAIOJM010000412.1 GCA_019911785.1 Sulfuricella sp.
GACGGCCTGGCGCTGGGCGAAACCACGCCGGGGCCGTTGATCATGGTGGTGTCCTTCGTCGGTTTCGTGGGCGCATGGACGAAACAGATTTTCGGCCCGGAAGCCCTGTTCCTGGCCGGCTTCGCCGGCGCCAGCGTGGCGACTTTCTTCACCTTCCTGCCCTCCTTCCTGTTCATCCTGGCGGGTGCGCCGCTGGTCGAATCTACCCACGGCGACCTCAAGTTCACCGCGCCGCTGACCGGTATTACCGCCGCCGTGGTGGGCGTAATCCTGAACCTCGCCATTTTCTTCGGCTGGCACGTTTTATGGCCCAAGGCCACCGAGGCTGCGCCTTTCAGCGGCAGCTTCGAATGGTTCTACGCCCTGATTTCCATCGCCGCCTTTCTCGCTCTGTGGAAGTACAAGCAGGACATCATGCGCGTCATCGGCGCCTGCGCGGCGCTGGGATTGATTTACACTTTTGCCGTTGCTTAATCCTAGAAAAATCAATTGTCCGCAGATTACGCAGATTTTCGCAGATTAAACAACGACTAAGATTGGATAGGTAACGCACCTTTTGGGTGATGCTCTGCTCACCCGCAAGCATATGAAAATCTGCGTTAATCTGTGTAATCTGTGGATGAAACTGCGGTTTTTAGGTTAATTAAAGGAGTCTGAAAATGGATCGCACGATTTCCCCCAACGATCTCAAGAAACTGAGGGATTCCTCGCCCTTTGCATTACTCGACGTGCGCCGAAAAAGCGACCTCGATGCCTCACGGGAAAAAATCCTGGGCGCGACCTGGTGCGACCCGGACGCGATGGATGAATGGCTGGACAAGATACCCAAGAACCGTGAAGTGGTGCTTTACTGCGTGCGCGGCGGTTCGGTCAGCAATGCCGTGGTGGATGCCTTGCAGGCTAAAGGTGTCCAGGCCCGCTTCATCGAGGGCGGCATCGAAGGCTGGAAAGCGGCCGGCGGCGACACGGTGGGAAAGTAAGCTTAAAAACGGCGTTTCACCGCAGAGGACGCAGAGGAAAAACAAGACCTTGGCAAGTTTGCTGATCCACCCGCTGGGTGAGTGTGCTTGTTACGCTAACCATCTGAATTCCTCTGCGTCCTCCGCGTCCTCTGCGGTTCAATAGCTTTTTCTAGGGTAAATTTTTTCCTGTTAAGGAGATGCCATGAAGTGGATCACCCGGGAGCGCCCGAAGATCGACCGCATCGCCTGTCCCTGGCTGATCGCACGCTTCATCGACGAGGCGCCGGAGTTCCTGTATGTGCCAGGTGGCGACGTGATGAAACTTGCCGCCGAAACCGGCGCCGTTCCCTACGACGTATCCGGCGTTGAGCTGGGCCATCATGGCGACCAGTGCAGCTTTGATGCTTTCATTGCCAAGTACCGGCTCACCGACCCGGCGCTGGCCAAGCTCGCGCGCATCGTGCGCGCTGCCGACACCGGCACTCCCCAGTTGGCGAAGGAGGCGGCCGGGTTGCTGGCGATCTCGAAAGGATTGTCGCTCAATTTCGAGGATGACCAAGAAATGCTCAAACACGGCATGGTCATCTACGATGCGCTCTATGCCTGGTGTGCGGAAACGCCGCTGCAGAAAGTGATGGGGCTGCTGCGCCGCGCGGTGAGCTAGGCGAAACATGCTCCGCGACCGGCGCATCCTTTATACCACCGCCTTCCTGCGGGCGCTGGCCACCGGCATGATGGGGGTGCTGCTGGGGATTTATCTCGCCCGCATGGCGTTCACGCCATCGCAAATCGGTCTGGTCATCAGTGCCGGCCTGGCTGGCGCCACGGTGGCCGCCTTGCTGGTGACCTTCGCCGGTGACCGTTTGGGCAGGCGCCGCCTGCTGTTCTGGCTGGCGTTCCTGAGCGCGCTGGGTGGCGCCGCGGCGGCGTGGTATTCCAGTCCGATCGCGGTCGGCATCGCCGCCTTTGTCGGCATGCTCAACGGCATGGGGCGCGACCGCGGTGCTGCACTGGTGCTGGAACAAGCGATCATCCCCGCTACCGTCACCGATCAGGAGCGTACCCGCGCCTTTGCCTGGTACAACGTGCTGCAGGATATCGGTCATGGTGTTGGCGGATTGCTGGCGGCGCTCCCCAGTGTTTTGCGCATGGCCGGGGTCGGCGAGCTGGCGTCGTTCCAGGCTGCGGTGATGTTGTACGCTTTGCTGTTGTTCGCTACTGCCGTACTTTACCTGCGCCTTTCGGCCCAGGCGGAAGCGCCGCTGAAACAGCCCCGGCTGGTCGTCTCGCCGCAAAGCCGCAAGGTGCTGTGGCGCATTTCCCTGCTGTTTGGGCTGGACAGCGTGGCCGGTGGCTTCGTCGGCACGGCACTGCTGTCGTACTTCTTCTATCAGCGTTTCGGTGTGTCCGAATCGGTGATCGCCGTGCTGTTCCTCGGCGCGCGCGGCATGAACGCCATCTCGCACCTCGGCGCCACCTGGCTCGCCAAACGCATCGGGCTGGTGAACACCATGGTGTTCACGCATATTCCTTCAAGCCTGTTATTGGTGACCGTCGCCTTCGCACCGAATTTCTGGGTGGCGGCAGTGCTGTTCCTGCTGCGTGAGGGGCTGGTGGAGATGGATGTGCCAACGCGCCAGTCATACGTCATGGCGATGGTGCGGCCGGAGGAGCGCACTTTAGCTTCCGGAGTCACCCACCTGGTTCGGCTGGGAGGCTGGGCGGTCGCGCCTTCTTTTGCCGGATTCCTGATGCAGTTCCTGACGCTTTCCACCCCGCTGTTCATCGGTGCGGGGATGAAGATCGCCTACGACGTGATGCTGTATCGGGCGTTTCGCTGCCTCAAACCGCCGGAGGAGAGGGAGAGGTAGCTTAGCGTGGGCTGACCTCTGTACGGGGAGCGGATGTCAGGTTTGCTTTGTGCCAGGATCGGACCTTCACGGATCACTAGCCAATGGCTGGTTGTACTAGCAAAGCGGTCGTTCAGCGTAGCGCAATAATGCCAGTTTTTACGGTTTTTTTATGCCGACATGACCATAATTTCCGTGAGTTTTACGTAGTCCCGACTAGACTGCTAATCAAGCAACCTCTTCAGGGAATGCAAGAATGAACGCCGATTTGCCTGTGCCATCTACCCGTGCCGCCGCTCCAAAAGGATATGGCTGGACGCTGCTTGCTTGCGTGATCACGACCCTCGTCGCCACGCCACTCAGGGAGCACCTCGACCTTACCAACATCGTCATGCTGTTCCTGCTGACGGTGCTGCTGGTCGCGGTGCGCTTCGGCCGCGGTCCGGCGGTGCTGGCGGCATTCCTCAGCGTCGCCCTGTTCGACTTTTTCTTTGTGCCGCCGCGGCTCTCATTCACGGTCAACGATGTCCAGTATCTGGTGACATTTGCCGTCATGCTCGCGGTCGCCCTGATCACCGGCCAGCTCGCTGCCGGCCTGCGCCGGCAGGTCGACATCGCCTCTCTCAAGGAGCGGCAAACCAGGGCGCTTTACGAAATGGCGCGGGACCTGGCCGGAGCGCTTACCATCGGGCAGGTTTCCGACATCGTCCGCCGCTTCCTGCTCGACGGGTTCGCTCTCGATGCGGTGTTGCTCCTGCCCGATGAACAAGACAACCTGAAACCGATCGCCCAATTGGATAGCCGGCTTCATATCGAGCAGCGCTTAGCGCTGATCGCCTTCGATCAAGGCGAACCGGTCGAGGACTATACGCTGTCTGGGTATGGCTACGGGGCGGGCTATTTTCCGCTCAAGGCGCCGATGAAGGTACGCGGCGTGATCGTGTTCGCACCCAACAGCCAGAATCCTGGCGCGGTGCGGGAACAAAAACCGCTGCTGGCAACCCTCTCTTCGGTGGTTGCCATCGCCGTGGAGCGCCTGCATTACGTGGAGGTGGCCCAATCCACCCAAGTGCAAATCGTTTCCGAGCGGCTGCGCAGCTCGATTCTCTCCGCCCTGTCCCACGACTTGCGCACGCCACTCACCGCCTTGGTGGGGCTGGCAGATTCACTGGCGCTGTCCAGGCCGCCGCTTCCCGCCGAGGCCTTGGAAACTGCGGAGGCTATCCGCGAACAGGCGCTGCGTCTCTCCAGCCTGGTCGGAAATCTTTTGGACATGGCACGCCTCCATGCCGGCCGTGTCACGCTGCGCAAGGAATGGCAATTGATCGAGGAAGTGATCGGGGCGAGCATCCAGCTTCTGGGGCGCAGCCTGGCGAACCATCAGGTCCGCGTCGCGCTGCCCAAGGACATGCCCCTGGTCGAGTTCGACGCGGTATTGATCGAGCGGGTGTTCTGCAATCTCCTGGAAAATGCGGCCAAATACGCGCCGCCCGGCTCTTTGATCGAAATCGCTGGAAACGTGAAAGACGGGAGCGCCGAAGTTTCTGTTTGCGACCAGGGGCCTGGCTTTCCTCCGGACAAGCAACACGCGCTGTTCGAGATGTTCGTGCGCGGGGTTCCCGAATCGGCGACCCCCGGTGTCGGGCTCGGGCTGGCGATCTGTCGGGCGGTTATCGACGCGCACGGCGGGACGATTTATGCGGCGAACAGGCCGGAAGGCGGCGCCTGCGTGACGTTCACCCTGCCGAGCGGCATGCCGCCCACCGTTGAAGAGGAGAGCGGAACATGAGCGAAATCTCTCCGAGCGTCGTCGTCGTCGAAGACGAGAAGCAAATTCGCCGCTTCGTCCGTTCCGCGCTGGAGGCCGAAGGCTGCCGCGTGTTCGAGGCGGAAAGCGGCAAGCAGGGGCTGGTCGAGGCCGGCACCCGCAAGCCCGACCTGATCGTTCTCGATCTCGGCCTGCCCGACCTGGATGGCGTCGAATTCATCCGCGACCTGCGCGGCTGGTCCGCGGTGCCGATCCTGATCCTGTCGGCACGCTCCACCGAGAACGACAAGATCGTCGCGCTGGACGCCGGGGCGGACGATTACCTGACCAAACCCTTCGGCGTCGGCGAACTGCTCGCTCGCGTGCGCGCACTCCTGCGGCGGCAAGGCAAAAGCAGCGAGGGCAGCCCCGTGGTCTCGTTTGGCGATGTCCAGGTCGACCTTTCCAAGCGCGTGGTGTTACGAAGCGGAGAGCCCATCCACCTCACGCAAATTGAGTACCGCCTGCTTGCCCTATTGATTGCCAATCCTGGCAAGGTCCTGACCCATCGCCATTTGTTGCGCGAGGTCTGGGGACCGTCCTTCATCGAAAGCAACCATTACCTGCGCATCTATGTCGGCAACCTGCGCCAGAAGCTGGAGACCGATACCGCTCAGCCGAAATACATCCTGACCGAGACCGGCGTGGGCTACCGCTTCCAGTCATGAAATCCGGCACTAAATTCACACTAACGGAACTGCCATGAATGCATCACTGACCGCACAGAATAAACCTTTAGCACCCTTGGCTCTGGCCGCGTTGGGGATAGTCTACGGCGACATCGGCACCAGCCCGCTGTACGCTCTTAAAGAAGTGTTTGCCGGCACCCATCCGGTTCCGGTCAATCCGGCCAACATTCTCGGCATCCTTTCCCTGGTGGTGTGGTCGCTGGTGATCGTGGTGTCGATCAAGTACGTCGCTTTCATCATGCGCGCCGATAATCGGGGCGAGGGTGGCATCATGGCGCTGATGGCGCTGGCCCTGCGCAAATCTGAAGGACGCGAGCGGTCGGCGATCATGCTGGCGGGTATTGTCGGGGCGGCGCTGTTCTACGGCGATGGCGTCATTACCCCTGCCATTTCAGTGTTGTCCGCAGTTGAGGGGCTTGAGGTGGCCACGCCCGCCTTTAAGGCCTATGTGATCCCGGTTACTATTGGTGTGCTGGTTGCGCTGTTCGCCTTCCAACGCAAGGGAACAGCCGGGATCGGCGCCTTATTTGGCCCGGTCATGCTGATCTGGTTTGGCAGCCTGGCAGTGCTGGGGATTGCCAATATTGCGGTTGAGCCGGGAGTGGTGAAATCTCTCAATCCGGCCTATGGCATGGCATTCCTCGTCGCCAATCCGTGGCTGGGCTTCCTTGCCTTGGGTGGAGTCGTGCTGGCCCTGACGGGCGCCGAGGCGCTTTATGCCGACATGGGGCATTTTGGCCGCAAGCCGGTTCAGCTTGCTTGGTTCAGCTTGGTCCTGCCGGCCCTGGTGCTGAATTATTTCGGCCAGGGCGCCTTGTTGCTGCATGACCAGGCTGCGGTACAAAACCCATTTTATCTTATGGCGCCTAGCTGGGCGCTGTATCCGATGGTGGCGCTAGCCACGGCGGCGACGGTGATCGCTTCACAGGCGGTGATTTCCGGCGCATTTTCGATCACTCAGCAGGCCATCCAGCTCGGCTATTCGCCGCGTATGGAGGTGCAGCACACCTCCGAGCGCGAGATCGGGCAGATCTATCTGCCGGGAATCAATTGGTCGCTGCTGCTTGCGGTGATCGCCCTGGTTCTCGGGTTCCGCAGTTCGACCAATCTGGGAGCGGCCTATGGCATTGCCGTGACAGGTACCATGGTAATCACCACTATCCTCGCCTTCATCGTGGTGCGCCATTTATGGGGGTGGGGCTGGATCAGGAGCGGGTTGTTGATCTCGTTCTTTCTTGTTATCGACCTGGCTTTTTTTGCCGCCAATGCCATCAAGATTGGGGACGGCGGCTGGTTCCCTCTGGTGTTCGGCTTGGGCGTATTCATCCTGATGAGTACCTGGAAGCGTGGGCGCCAACTCCTCGCTGCACGCATGGAGAGTGAAGCGATCGCCATCGAACCTTTTATTCAGAGCCTGGATTCTGGGTCGGTGACGCGCGTGCCGCGCACGGCGGTGTTCCTGTCGGGCAATCCTGATGCCTTGCCTCACGCCTTGCTGCACAACCTGAAACACAACATGGTGCTGCACGAACGTATCGTCATCGTAACCGTGCTGGTGGAGGATGTCCCTCACGTGCCGGACATCAACTGGGTCGAGGTACAGTCGTTGCCGAACAATTTCTATCGTGTGATCGTCCGCTATGGTTTCAAGGACGAACCCGATATACCCAGAGCCCTGGAACTCTGCGAGCAATATGGTCTGTCCTTCGATAGGATGACAACCTCCTATTTCCTCGGCAGGGAAACCCTGATTCCCAGGCTGGGTTCGGAAATGGCGATGTGGCGCGAGAAGTTATTTGTTGCCATGTTCCGTAATGCGGGCAGTGCAGCCAGCTTTTTCAAAATCCCACCCAACCGGGTGGTCGAGGTTGGCACTCAGGTGGTGCTTTGAAAATGGTGATGAAGGCGGCTACTGGATAAGCTGCGGCTACGAGGCAAGGTTCAGGTGTACTTCACTACAGTGCATTCTACGCCCGGCGGCCGAGGCTGACCTTGATGAGACTGCATATTGAACCCCAAACGCGATTGAACAGCCGCACCCGGACGAACCACTTCCGAAATTCTTCCAGGATCAGAAGGCCGACTGCGAAAGGAAGAACAAAAAGCCAAACTTTCCCCACAATCGGCGCCGTTCCCAAGATGACATTGCCCCAGGGGGTATAGTCGATGAGCAGAATCAGCGCAATCTCCAGTATGACGCCCCAAACAATCAACCGGTTGCCCAGGAGGCCGGTGGAAACTACAGACCTGACGTTACTCCGACACAGGAATACGTTCACGATTTGCATCACGACAATGGCGCTCAGGCAGGCGGTGGTGGCTTGTAGGTAGAGCGGATCATTGGTAGCCAGGTTATGGCCGTATTTCCAGCCTGCTCCGTTGAGGACGAAAAAGAAAGCTGCCATGCTTGCGGCAGCTTCGATCAGGCCCAGGAACAGGTAGGCGCGCAGCGCCAGAGACCAATCTAACAGCCGCTCGCTCTGCGAGTAGGGAGGTCGCTGCATGACCTGCGGGTCGGGCCTTTCGATACCAAGTCCGAGGGCGGTGAGCGAGTCGGTTGCCATGTCGATGGATAGAACCTGGACGGGTGTCAATGGGAGCGGAATATTAAACAGCGCAAAGCCGAGATAGGGAATCAATTCCGGAACATTGTGCGCCAGAATATAGGTGAGGAACTTGCGGATATTTTCGAAGACGGCACGCCCTTCCTCGATAGCGTTCACGATGCTGGCGAAGTTGTCGTCCAGCAAGACCATGTCGGCTGCTTCTTTAGCTACGTCGGTGCCGGCAATACCCATGGCGATGCCAATGTGCGCGCATTTCAGGGCCGGAGCGTCGTTTACGCCATCGCCAGTCACTGCCACCACATGCTGCTTTTGTTTCAGTGCGTCCACAATGCGCATTTTCTGGTCCGCGCCGACCCGGGCAAAGATAATTTCTGGCGTATCCAGGGCTAGCCGCAGTTGCGTAACAGAGAAACCGCGTAGTTTTTCCCCAGTGATCACAAGTGGGTTGTCTGACTGGACGAGCCCGATTTCCCGGGCGATCGCCTGGGCAGTGTGAGGGTGATCGCCGGTAACCATGATTACCTTGATGCCCGCCTCGCGGCATTTGCGGATTGCCTCCGGCACCTCTTGGCGCGGCGGGTCTTCCAGGCCGGCAAGCCCTGTGAAAACGAGTTCCTCCTCCAGATACTGATGCTGCCATGGGTGTTCCACTCGGCGGTACGCAAAAGCGAGGACACGCAACCCTTGCCGGGCCATGGCTTCCTGAGATTCGCGGGCCTTCTCGTGCAGCTCTGGAGTGAACGGGCGCATCTCCCCCTCCACCAGGATGCGGTTGCACAAAAGCAAGACGGTTTCCGGCGCGCCCTTGCAGAACAGCGTGGGGCCATCCGGCATTTCATGCACCGTGCTGAGTCTCATGCGGTCAGCGTCGAAAGGGATTTCGTCCAGCCTCCGGTACGTATTGGGCGTAGGCAGGACTTGCTGCGCCATTTCGACCAATGCGATCTCCATGGGATCCCCGAAAAGAACTTTTTCGCCACGGTGCTCCCCTTCCTTGAGATCGTGGCATAGATGCGCCGCCAGGAAGAAAGGCCGATAGTGATCCGCGAACTGCCTCACTTGTTTGGCTGCAACCGGCAAAACGAACGTTCCTCCCAGGAAAAGCTGCTTTACCGCCATCCGGTTCTGGGTCAGCGTACCGGTCTTATCCGTACAAATTACCGTGGTGGCCCCCAGCGTTTCGACAGAAGGAAGGTAACGGATAAGGACATTGCGTTTTGCCATGCGCTGGGTGGCGAGAACGAGCGCCAAGGTCAGGGTCGGGAGCAGCCCTTCCGGCACCATGGCAATAATGATGCCGATGGCAAAAATGAAGTCTTGCCAGAAAGGCACGTCGATTGCCCATCCGATCGCGAAGAATACAAGCCCGATCAAGACGGCCAGGGCTGCGATCAGCCGACTGAGGTGCGCCAACTCCTTCTGCAATGGAGAGACTACCTCTCCACTCACCTGGGTGAGGTGGGCAATTTTGCCGAGTTCAGTATGCATGCCAGTTGCGAAGACAACCGCCTTGGCTTGCCCGGATACCATCGAGGTGCCGGCAAGCAATATGTTTTTGCCGAGGATTAATTCACTTTCTTCGGAGGGTGCAATATCTCGCGCTTTAGGAAGTGATTCCCCGGTTACCGTCGCGTTATTGACCCTGACACCGAAAGCCTCGATCAGGCGGCAGTCTGCTGGGA
>JAIOJM010000413.1 GCA_019911785.1 Sulfuricella sp.
GTGGCGCACCACATCCCACTCCCAGCAGAAGTTCTCCATGAACTGGCTGGGCAGTTCCACCGCATCCCACTCCACCCCGCTGATGCCGGACACGCCCAGATCCTCGATGCGGGTGAGCAGGTGGTGCAGGCCGTGGCCGAACTCGTGGAACAGGGTGATCACCTCGTCGTGGGTGAACAGCGCAGGCTTGCCGCCGACCGGGGCGGAAAAATTGCAATTCAGGTAGGTCACCGGCACCTGGATCGCGCCGTCTTTCCTCCTCCGGGCGATGGCATCGTCCATCCAGGCGCCGCCGCGCTTGTGGTCGCGGGCGTAAAGGTCGAGGTAGAACTGGCCTACCGGCTCGCCCTTGCTGTCGCTCAGGGTGTAGAAACGCACATCGCCGTGCCACACCGGCGCCGGGGTTTGCCTGATGCTCAGGCCGTAGAGCGTTTCCACCACCTTGAACATGCCGGGCAGCACCACGGTTTCCGGGAAATACTGCTTCACCTCGTTATCGGAGAAGGCATAGCGCTTGAGGCGCAATTTTTCCGCCGCATAGGCCGCGTCCCATGCCGCCAAGTCGGCCAGGCCCAGCTCGTCGCGGGCGAATTCCGCCAGCTCCCTGAAATCCCGCTCGGCGTAAGGTTTTGCCCGCCGGGCCAGATCGTTGAGGAAATCCAGCACCTGCTGCGGCGACTGCGCCATCTTGGTGGAGAGCGAAACGTCGGCGTAATGATCGAACCCCAGCAGCCGCGCCGCCTCACGGCGCAGCCTGAGGATATCCGCGATCAGCCCGGTGTTGTCCCAGTCCATTTTGCCGAAATCGGAAGCACGGGTCACGTAGGCGCGGTAGATCTGCTCGCGCAGGCCGCGGTTATCCGCGTACTGCATCACCGGCATATAGGAGGGCGCACGCAGGGTGAACTTCCAGCCCGGCTTGCCGCCCTTCTGCGCCGCTTCGCGCGCCGCCTGCAAGGCATCGGCGGGAATCCCGGCCAGCTCGGATTCGTTCTCGACGAACAGGCCGAAATCATTGGTCGCATCGAGCAGGTTTTCCTCGAACCGGGCCGACAGCGCCGACAGCTCCTCCTGGATCGCCTTGAAGCGCGGTTTCTTGTCCTCGGCCAGTTCCGCGCCGCCCAGACGGAAATCGCGCACTTCGTTGTCGATGATCTTCTGGCGCGGGGCGGACAGCGCCTCGAATTCCGGGGCGCCGCGCAGCGCCTTGAATTTCCCGAACAACGCCAGGTTCTGCGAAAGGTCGGCGTAGTAGGCGGTGATCTTCGGCAGATTCTCGTTGTACACCTCGCGCAGTTCCGGGCTGTTCATCACCGCATTCAGGTGCGAAACCTGGCCCCAGGCGCGGGACAGGCGCTCGTTGGCATCCTCCAGCGGCTGCACGAAACTGTCCCAGGCCGGCGCACCGGCTTCCGCCGCCAGCCTGTCCACCAAGGCGCGGTTTTCCGCCAGCAGGGCGTCCACCGCAGGGGTGACGTGTTCGGGTTTGATTTCGGGGAAACGGGGCAGGCCGGAGAAGTCGAGCAAGGGATTCATGGGTAAGGTCTCTGGTTAGGCGAAACGGGAACGGATTATACTACGGGCATTCACTCCATATTGGCCCGGGATCATGCAAAATCAAGTCGGCACCAACATCGCCCCCTATCAGGGCAGAACCCCGAAAATCGCCGCCTCGGCCTGGGTCCACCCCAGCGCCCAGGTCATCGGTGACGTGGCAATCGGCGAACGCGCCTCGGTGTGGTGCAACACGGTCGTGCGCGGCGACGTGAATTTCATCCGCATCGGCAACGAAACCAACATCCAGGACCTGTGCACCCTGCACGTCAGCCACCGCCGCCCGGACAACCCGGGCAGCGGCGCAGCGCTGATCATCGGCGACCGGGTGACGGTGGGCCACAATGTCATCCTGCACGGCTGCGAGATCGGCGACGAATGCCTGATCGGCATGGGTGCTATCGTGATGGACAAGACCGTGCTGCAGCCGCGCGTGCTGCTGGGTGCCGGCAGCCTGGTGCCGGAGGGAAAGGTGCTGGAGAGCGGCTGTTTGTATCTTGGCCGGCCGGCCAAGCTGGTGCGCGCGCTGACCGAAGAAGAGTTGGCGCACCTCACCTACTCCGCGGCACATTACGTCAGGCTGGCGGGGAGCTACCGGCACGGCTAAGAATAGCCTAACTATTCATACCAAGAAAAATTGGTCGCCCGGAAAGAGCGCAAATCTCCGGGATTCCTGCATCACAAGAAATGGAGAGAACCCTACGCACGCAGAGCACCATCGGCGCAGAACGGGACACCCTGATTGCCCATATTGAAAAGCTACCAAAATAGGCGCATACGGTACAATCACTATTCACTGTGCCTTAGGAGGCCGGAACAAGCTCACAGGGGTAGCCGTATCAGGAAAAGGGATGCCACAGAATGACAGATAAACAAGTTCCTACCATCGCAGGCCAATCGTTTGAAGACCTCAAAAAAACCAATGACTATGGGGCCGAGCATTGGAGCGCCCGTGACCTGCAATCCTTGCTGGGGTATGGCCAGTGGAGACGCTTCGAGGATGCCATCAAGCGGGCGATAACCTCCTGCGAACAATCTGGAAACAATCCCGACTATCATTTTGCCGGCGCCGGCAAAATGATCGAACTTGGCAAGGGCGGGGTGCGCGAAGTCGAGGATTACCAGCTCTCCCGCTTTGCCTGCTACCTCATCGCCCAGCGGGAAAATGTGGGAGCGGCCTCCTGGCCGCGATAACCCAATGTTTTCCCATAGCGGCGATCTGCGCAAAGGCCGCTTTTCGGAAGAGGGGCGGATCTATCTTCTGACGACAGCGACATGGGAACGCTTGCCACTTTTTTCTGACCTGATGCTTGGCCGCGTTGTGGTACAGGCAATGCGTTTTCAGGAATACGAAGATCGTATCGAGGGGCTGGCTTTTGTTGTCATGCCTGACCATCTGCATTGGCTGGTTGCCTTGCAACATCAGGTAACGCTGTCGGCAGTGATGAAGTCGGTAAAAAATTACTCCGCTAGACAGATCGGCAAAATTCAGAGGGAGCGCGGTGAGCCGGGACACCCGCATATCTGGCAAAATGGATTCCATGATCGTGCCTTGCGTAAGGAAGACGATATGCTGGCCGTGGCCCGGTATATCGTTGCCAACCCGTTACGCGCCGGCTTGGTGAAAAGAATCGGGGATTATCCTTTGTGGGATGCAAAATGGATGTAATTATTGGGAAAAGCTTGGTGGGAGCGGCCTCCTGGCCGCGAAAGCCATTGATTTTCGCGGCCAGGAGGCCGCTCCCACAATTGAATCCGGAAACATGAAATGACCGACGACAACAAACTCCCTCTCGCCACCCCCAACCCTGCCGATGACCTGCTGGCGCAACTGCGCGAATCAGCGCCGCGAATTTTCAGCGAAGGCAGGATCGACCTCGACAAACTCAAAGCCGCGCTGGGCGAGCATATCGACCCGCGCATCGAGCGTTACAGCCTCAACTGGGCAGGCAAGAGCGACGCCTTCCGTAACGTGCAGCAACCCTCCGTCGGCACCCTGCTGCCGCAGCCCGACGAAAGCTTGGACTGGGACAGCACCGAAAACCTCATCATCGAGGGCGACAATCTCGAAGTGCTGAAGCTCCTACAAAAGCCCTACCACGGCAAGGTCAAGATGATCTACATCGACCCGCCGTACAACACCGGCAACGAGTTCATCTACCCTGACAACTACCGCGAAGGGCTGGACGACTACCTCCGCTATTCGGGGCAGGTGAGCGACGAAGGCATCAAGCAGAGCACCAACACCGAGACCAGCGGGCGTTTCCATTCCAAGTGGCTCAACATGATGTACCCGCGCCTGTTCCTCGCCCGCAACCTGCTGCGGGACGACGGCGTGATTTTCGTCAGCATCGACGACAACGAGGTGCATAACCTGCGGATGCTGATGAATGAGGTGTTTGGGGAGGAGAACTTTGTTGCACAGGCTGTTTGGCAGAAAAAAACAGGGGCGGGTGCTCATAGTAAAGGTTTTATCGTTCTGCACGAATACGTTCTCTGTTATGCAAGGCACTTGGGACCTGACTGGGACTTGGTTGCACCAATGTCCACGAAGACAAGAGCTATGTATAACAAACGTGATGAACACTTTAATCGTTTAGGCCCATATGCCACTTGGCCGCTTGACACAACCAGTATGGATGAACGAGCGAACCTGCGGTTCCCGATCTACTATCAGGGACAAGAGATTTGGCCTCGTAAACAATGGCTATGGTCAAAGAATAGAGTTGAGATCGCTCAGCGAGAAAATAAGCTTATTTTTAACTTTGACAAAAAAAACGGTACGTGGTCAGTTCGCTTCAAGGGTTACTTGAATGACTTAGACGGGGTGGAGAGGCTTGGAAAGCCCACATCATTATTTGTCGGACCTTATACCCAAGAGGGTACCAAAGACTTTTCCGAGCACTTCGAGCGAGATGTATTCCCTTTTCCCAAGCCAATCGGGTTAATAAAAAATCTCCTCTCGATGAGGGTATCTGGTGCCGACACCAATGATGAAAACGCACAGCCCGATATTATCCTGGATTTTTTTGCCGGATCAGGTACAACTGCCCCTGCGGTACTTGAACTTAACAATGAAGACGGCGGCAACCGCAAATTCATCCTCGTCCAACTGCCCGAGAAAACCGACAATCCCCAATACCCCACCATCGCCGACATCACCCGCGAGCGGGTGCGGCGGGTCATCGCCAAACTCAACCAAGCCGACGCGGGCCAACTCAACCTCGCAGGCAAGGCCAGGCCAGACCGAGGCTTCCGCGCCTTCAAACTGTCGTCCTCCAACTTCAGGATATGGGATGCGGCGCAGGCCAGCACGGAAACCGACCAACTGGCGCTGCAATTGCAGCACTACACCGATAACGTGGACGACGCGCGCGCCCAGCAAGATATCCTGTTTGAGCTGATCCTCAAAGCGGGGTTGCCACTGGCGGCCAAGGTGGAGCAAATCGGGGTCGAGAGCAAGCTCGTCTTTTCCGTAGCCGATGGACAATTGCTGATCTGTCTGGAAAACCCCATCACCCAAGCCGTGCTGCGCGGCATGATGGCGCGGGAACCGCAGCAAATTCTCTGCCTCGACACTGCCTTCCACGGCAACGACCCGCTCAAAACCAATGCCGTGCTGGAAGCCAAATCGCACGGGATCGCGTTCCGCACGGTTTGAGCGGGATGGCCCCATGAAAATCAAATTCGACAGCAACCAAGCGTATCAACTCGACGCGATCAATGCCGTGGTGGATGCCTTCGACGGCCAACCGCTGGCGGCGGGAACGTTCGAGGTGCGCCTGGATACAGCCTTTGACGCAGGCGGCTTGTTTTCCGAACTGGGTATCGGCAATCACCTGACCCTCAATGACGAGGCCATCCTTGCCAACCTGCATGGGGTGCAGGCGCGCAACGAAATCACGCCGTCAGCCGCGCTGGAAACCTTGCCCTGTGGGAGTGGCCTCCCGGCCACGAATATCGCGACCGGGAGGTCGCTCCCACAAGAGGAAATCACACATTTCTACAACTTCTCGGTGGAGATGGAGACGGGCACGGGCAAGACCTATGTTTACCTGCGCACGATCTTTGAACTCCACCAGCGTTACGGCTACTCCAAGTTCATCATCGTGGTGCCTTCCGTTGCGATCCGCGAGGGGGTGATGACCAGCGTGCGGATGATGCGGGAGCATTTCAAGACGCTCTACGGCAATGCGCCCGTGGATTGCTGGGTGTACGATTCCAGGCAGGTATCGCGGCTGCGCCAGTTCGCGGCATCCAACACGCTGCAAATCCTGGTGATGAATATCCAAGCCTTCGACAAGAAGGACATTGCCGTCATCCACAAGGACAACGACCGCCTTTCTGGCCGCAAGCCCATCGAGTTCGTGCAGGCCGCCCGTCCCATCGTCATCATGGACGAGCCGCAGAACATGGAGACGGGCACGGCCAAGGCCGCCATTGCCAGCCTCAACCCGCTGTGCACCCTGCGCTATTCCGCCACCCATCGCAATCCGTACAATCTGCTGTACCGCCTCGACCCCGTGAAGGCTTACGACCTCAAACTGGTGAAGCGGATCGAGGTCGATTCCGTGCTCGATGAGCCCGACTTCAACCAGCCGTTCATTCAAGTGCAGTCCATTACCGCCACCAAGACCAAGATCACGGCGAAAATCGCCATCGACGTGAATGCCGCCGACGGCCCCCAGCGCAAGACGCTTACCCTGAGCAGCGGCGGCGTGGATTTGTTTGACCGCTCCAATGAGCGCGGCAGTTACAAGGGATACATCGTCGATGAAATCGAAGCGGGGAACGGTTGCGTCAGTTTTACCAACGGGCTGGTCCTTTATGTGGGGGAAACCCACGGCGGACGCGCTGACGACGTGATGCGGGTGCAAATCCGCGAGACCATCAAGGAACACTTCGAGAAGGAACTACGCATCCGCAAGACCCTGCCCGACGGGCGGCGGCTGAAAGTGCTGTCGCTGTTCTTCATCGACCGCGTGGCGAACTACTGGCCCGAAGACGGCAAAATCCGCCACTGGTTCGTCGAGGCGTATAAGGAGATTGCCGCTCACCCGAAGTATCGGGAGTTGGAGCCGCTGCCCGTAGACAAGGTGCATAACGGCTATTTCGCCGCGTACAAAGGCGTGCCGAAAGACACGCGTGGCGATACGCAAGCCGACGATGAAGCCTATGAACTCATCATGAGCAAGAAAGAACAGCTGCTATCGCTGGATGAGCCGCTACGCTTCATTTTCAGCCACTCGGCTTTGCGCGAGGGCTGGGATAACCCCAATGTGTTCCAGATATGCACCCTCAATGAAACCAAGTCGGAGATCAAGAAGCGGCAGGAAATCGGGCGCGGTTTGCGGCTGCCCGTGCTGGAAACAGGCGAACGTTGCTTCGACCCCAACGTCAACCGCCTGACCGTCATCGCCAACGAGAGTTACAACGACTTCGCCCGCAAACTCCAAACTGAGATCGAGGATGAATGTGGCGTCAAGTTCGAGGGGCGCATCACCAACAAGAAAGAGCGCCGCACCGCGAATCTGAAACAGGGCTGGCGGCTCAATGAAGACTTCAAGGAGTTGTGGGAGCGCATCAAGCACAAGACCCGTTACGCCGTTGACTACGAGACCGCGACCCTCATCAGGAATGCCTCCGAACGATTGAAGGGCATGGAGAAAATCGAGCCTGCCAGGATTGTGGTGCAGAAGGCGGGCGTGGGGATGAACAAAAATGGTCTATCTATCACCCTGCTGGCGGTGAATCAGGCAAAGGCCGATTACGCCGCGGCGCAGATTCCCGACCTGCTTTCCTACCTCCAAGGCAAGACGGAACTGACCCGCTCCACGCTGGCGCAAATCCTGATTCAATCAGGGCGGCTGGGCGAAGTGAAGCACAACCCCCAAGCTTTCCTCGACCAAGCCTTGGCCGCGATCCAGGCGGAACTGCACGACCTGATGATTCACGGCATCAAGTACGAGCGCATCAACGGGCAGGAATACGAGATGCTGCTGTTCGAGGAAAAAGAAATTACGGGGTATCTCACCAACATGATCGATGTGGACAACTCGATCTACGACGCGGTGTTGTGGGAATCGGAGGTGGAGCGGGCGTTTGCCGAGGCGATGAGTACGCGAGAGGACATCAAGCTGTTCATCAAACTGCCTTCATGGTTCAAGGTGGAAACGCCCATCGGTACCTACAACCCGGACTGGGCCATCGTCAAGGAAGGCGACGAGAAGGTCTATCTGGTGCGCGAGACCAAAGGCACGCGCGAGGAACTAGAGTTGCGCGGCGCCGAGTGGGACAAGATTCGGTGCGGCAGGGCGCATTTCGACACGTTGGGTGTGGATTTCGACCACGTTGTCAGCGCGAGTGAGATTTGAGCCTGTCGGGGCCGCAAGAAACATTTTCTGTGCTATAAATTTGGCATTCGGGTCAAACAACAACAGGAAATCCATGAGTATCCAAACCATCGCCACCACCCCATTCACCGACCAGAAACCCGGCACCTCGGGCCTGCGCAAGAAAGTCACGGTGTTCCAGTCGGCGCACTACCTGGAAAACTTCGTCCAGGCGATTTTCGATACAATCCAAGCCCCGCCGGGCAGTACGCTGGTGCTGGGCGGCGACGGCCGCTACTACAACCGGGAAGCGATCCAGGTCATCCTGAAAATGGCGGCGGCCAACGGCTTCGGCAAGGTGCTGGTGGGCCAGGGCGGCATCCTGTCGACCCCGGCGGCCTCCGCCGTGATCCGCAAATACGCCACCTACGGCGGCATCATCCTCTCGGCCAGCCACAACCCGGGCGGCCCCGACGGCGACTTCGGCATCAAGTACAACACCGCCAACGGCGGCCCCGCGCCGGAAAAAATCACCGAGGCGATTTATGCGCGCAGCAAGGTGCTGGAAAGCTACAAAATTTCGGCCGCGCCCGGTGTGGCGCTCGACCAGACGGGCAACTACACCCTGGGCGAGATGAAAGTCGAAGTGATCGACCCGGTGGCCGACTACGCCGAGCTGATGGAATCCCTGTTCGACTTCGCCGCCATCCGCGTCATGCTCGGCGCAGGATTCCGCCTGTGTTTCGACGCCATGCACGCGGTCACCGGCCCGTATGCCCGGGAAATCCTCGAGAAGCGCCTGGGCGCGCCGGAGGGCAGCGTCATCAACGGCGTGCCCTTGCCCGACTTCGGACAGGGTCATCCCGACCCCAACCTGACCTATGCCCATCAACTGGTGGAGATCATGTACGGCGCCGAGGCGCCCGATTTCGGCGCAGCATCCGACGGCGACGGCGACCGCAACATGATCCTGGGCCGGCGCTTCTTCGTCAATCCTTCCGACAGCCTCGCCATCATCGCCGCCAATGCCCGCCTGGCGCCCGGCTATGCGGCGGGACTTGCCGGTGTGGCGCGCTCCATGCCGACCAGCGCCGCCGCCGACCGGGTCGCCGCCAGGCTCGGCATTCCCTGCTATGAAACCCCCACCGGCTGGAAATTCTTCGGCAACCTGATGGATGCCGGCCGTGTCACCCTGTGCGGCGAGGAAAGCTTCGGCACCGGCTCCAGCCACGTGCGCGAAAAGGACGGCCTGTGGGCGGTGCTGTTCTGGCTCAACATCCTTGCCAGCCGCCACCAGCCGGTGGAAGACATCGTCCGCCAGCACTGGGCCGAATACGGCCGCAACGTCTACTCGCGCCACGACTACGAAGGCCTGCCATCCGATGCGGCCAACGCCCTGATAGCCCACCTCAAGGCCCAGTTCAAACAGCTGCCGGGCCAGCGATTCGGCAGCTACCGGGTAAAATTCTGCGACGACTTCAGCTACACCGACCCGATCGACGGCAGCCTAAGCACCGGCCAGGGCCTGCGCATAGTCTTCGAGGATGGCTCGCGCATCGTTTTCCGCCTCTCCGGCACCGGCACCGAAGGCGCCACCCTGCGCATCTACCTGGAAGCCTTCGAGCCCGACCCCGCCAGGCATGGGGAGGATGCGCAGCAGGCGCTGGCCGGGCTGATCGGGATTGCGAATGAGTTGTCGGAGTTGAAGCAGAGGACGGGGCGGGAACAGCCGACGGTGATTACTTGAGCTACCTTAATGCTCCCTCGCCCACTGGGGGAGAGGGCTAGGGCGAGGGGTAAGAGGTGGTGCGCTTCGCGCAGAATTTTAGGTGCCGGGGGCAGCCCGGCGGGCTGGTTGCTTTCTTTGAACGGCCAAAGAAAGTAACCAAAGAAAGCCGTCCCTATCCACCGCCCCTTCGGGGTTCCCTGCGTTGCTCGCCAAGCCGGGCTGCTGCGGAACTCGCGCTTTGCGCTCAAACAGTCCTCGCCGAAATCCCCCGGCCCGGCTGCGCTGCTCGGCGGCGGACCAAGGGGACCACAAATCAACCCAAC